>NZ_CEVIVD010000241.1:0-1349 GCF_982290655.1 Protofrankia sp. CiP1_Cm_nod3 | reverse complement strand
CCGGCCGGGAGCGGGCGCTGGCGGCCATGCGGGACTCGCGGCTGGGCGCGTTCGGCGCGCTGGCGCTGATCTTCGCCGTGCTGGTCCAGGTCGCGGCGCTGTCACTGGCGATCAACGAGCACCGGGGCAGCCTGTCGATCCTGGTCGCGTCGATGACCGGACGGCTGGCGGCCACCCTGGCCTGCACCGCCGGCATCCCCGCGGCGCACCCGAACGGGCTCGGCGCCCTCGTCGCCGGTTCCGTGCGGCCGCGGCAGGCCGTCTGCTCCGTGCTCGCCGTCGTCGTCGCCGCCGCCGCCGCGGGGCTGCTCGACGTCGACGGCGGCGGCCCCGGCCGGGCCGCGCGCGCGGTGGCCGCGGTGGCCGTGGGCACCGCCGTGGGCTGGCTGCTGCGGCGCTACCTCGTCGGCTACCTCGGCGGCATCACCGGGGACGTGCTCGGCGCCCTCGTCGAGATCACGGCGACGGTCACCCTGGTGTTCATGACCCTGGACGCCCCCTACGGCCTGAAACACCGCCTCGGCATCGTCTAGAAAGCGCCGCTCAGGGAGCACGAATCCCATCCACGACCATCCGCACAGGCCATGATCCAGATAATTTTGTCGTTGTGTACGCTTTTTGGCCGCAAAAGCGTACACAACGACAAAATCGTGCCGATCTTCTCCGGTGGCCGGGACGCGCGGCCACCGCACCGCGCCCCGGGAGCGCTGCGGCCCCTACTTCGGGGAGGCGTCGACGAAGGGTGGGCGTACCACCGTCATCGCCGACGGCCGGCCCCGCACGTCCACCCGGACGGTGTCTCCCTCGGCGACGCCGCGGTCGAGCAGGGCGAGGGCGATACCGGTCCGCAACGTCGGCGAGAACGTCCCACTGGTGACCTCGCCCACCCGCTCGCCGGCCAGGTCGTACACGGCCATGTGCGGCCGTGGGATGCCCCGGTCGGTCGAGCGCAGCCCCCACAGCAGCCGCACCGGGCCCGCGCTCCGCTCCGCCAGCAGCGCGTCCCGGCCCCAGAACCGTGGCTTGTCCCAGCCCACCGCCCAGCCGGCCCGCGCCTGCACCGGGGTGATCGAGGGCGAGAGGTCCTGGCCGTGCAGCGGGTAGCCCATCTCGGTCCGCAGGGTGTCGCGGGCGCCGAGGCCACAGGGCCGCACCCCCAGGGACGCCCCGGCCGCCAGCAGCGCGTCCCACACCGCCGGGGCGTCCGCCCACGGCGTCACCAGCTCGAACCCACGCTCGCCGGTGTAACCCGAGCGGCACACGACGATCTCCCGCCGGGAGCCGTCCCCGCCGGCGCCACGCCCGCCGTCCCCGGCACCGCCGGCACCGCCGCCCCCGATGCCCGGGAT
>NZ_CEVIVD010000240.1:0-4326 GCF_982290655.1 Protofrankia sp. CiP1_Cm_nod3 | reverse complement strand
CCCGACACATTACGTACATGCGCGGCGTTCAGCAGCCAGCACTCGAACCGGTCTTCCAACATGTAGAACACCGGCTTCCAATAAACACCGGTAATCCGGCGTTGCGTGATGCGCGTCTGTGACGGTGGTTGACGGGAGCGGATCGGTCCGGCGCGTCCGTCACGGGCGGCGTATCTGTAGTCGCTATATTACGACACGTGATGACGGTGTGTGGGCCGTGCCGGACCCAGCGGCTGGTACTGCCGAGCGGGGAGACGACCTGGACGGTGCTCGGCGCGGACCATCGGGTGGTCGAGCCGGCGGAGGAGTTCCTCGAGTACCTGCGCGTGCAGGCGTCCTCGCCGAACACGGTGCGCTCGTATGCGCGGGCGCTCGCCCTGTGGTGGAGCTACCTGGCGGTGTTCGACCTGGACTGGGACCAGATGACGCTCGCCGGAGTGGGTGCGTTCCTGACCTGGCTGCGCGGTGGTGACGGTCCTGACGTCGTGTCGATCGAGCCGCGACCCGCGAGGGTCGGCGAGTCGACTGTCGCACAGCGGATGCGGGCAGTGACCTCGTGCTACCGCTACCACGAGCTCAACGGGGTTCCCCTCGGCGGCGACCTGGTGCGGCTGGTGCACGGGGCGCGGGCGTCCTACCTGCCGATGCTCGAGCATGTCGCCCGTCGACGGGGCCGGG
This sequence comes from Protofrankia sp. CiP1_Cm_nod3, assembly GCF_982290655.1. Lineage (NCBI taxonomy): Bacteria > Bacillati > Actinomycetota > Actinomycetes > Frankiales > Frankiaceae > Protofrankia > Protofrankia sp. CiP1_Cm_nod3. The sequence goes on along the minus strand of NZ_CEVIVD010000240.1, from coordinate 3,648 downwards.
AGCGGGCGGTCGTGAAGGTCCGCACTCCGTCGCGCCTGCCGCCGCCGGTGCTGACTCCGCCGCAGATCGGGCAGATCCTGGATGCCTGCGCGCGGTTCGACCCAGCGAGCGGGCAGTGGGCCGGCCGGGTGCGCGACCGGCTGCTGTTCGCCCTTCTCGCGGAGACGGGCCTGCGGCTGGGCGAGGCGTTGGGCCTGCGTCACCGGGACTGGCACACCGGCCGCGGCGACACCCCGTTCGTCGAGGTCGTGCCGCGGATCAACCCACACGGGGTGCGGGTGAAGGGCTGGCGCTACCGACGGCTGTTCGTCTCTGACGCTCTCGACCGGCTCTACGGCGAGTATCTGTGGCAGTTGTGTGACGCGGGCGCCGATCTGGCGGTGGCCGACCTCGACGAGGCGCAGGTGTTCGTGAACCTCGCGGGCGGGGCGCGGTTCGCGCCGTGGCGGCCGGAGACGGTCTACGACCTGGTTGGCCGGCTGCGCCGGGACCTGGCCGGGACGGTGCCGGCGGCCTGGACGCCGCACTGGCTGCGCCACTCGCATGCCACCGCCCTGCTGCTGACCGGGGTGCCCGACCACGTCGTCTCCCGCCGGCTCGGCCACGGCGACGTGCAGACGACGATGGCGATCTACGCCCATGTCACCGAGGAGGCCGATGCTCGGGCGGTGGCGAACTGGCGGGCGTTCACCGCCGGTTGGCGCCCCGCGGCGGCGGTGGGCGGACAGATCGGGCCGTGCTCGTGAACATCACGGTCGAGGAGCTCATGGACAACCTGGCCGCGGCGGGCTGCGGTTACGATCCCGCGGTCCTGGAGCGGCTATGGGCGGCGGTGCCCGACGACCTGCGGCTTCCGCGGCTGTCGGCGATGACCGTGCCGGAGCGTTACCGCGACGCCTGGACGGGGGGGCAGCCGCGCGAGCGCGGCGATCCTCCTCGAGCAGCTGCCCGAACCGATGCGCCGCGAGCTGACCTGGTGCTGCCTACGGGTGATCGAACTGGGCGGGAAGGTTCCGCTGCCGGCAGTGGCGATGCTGGCCCGCCGGCTCGCCGACGTCGTCGCCGACCTCGGCGATCGCGGACCGATCTCGCTGATGGGCCTGTCGGCACGCGACTGGTGCCAGCAGTTCTCCCTGGCGGTCCACCGACGCAAAGGCAGTCTGCCGACCGCGCACTCGACCCAGACCCTGCGGGAGACCCTGGTGCGTTTCCTGCGGCTGCTCACGCTCGCCTACGACGCCAGGCCCTGGTGGCAGCGGGAGTCCTGGAACCCGGTCGAGGATCCCCGCGTCCCGCTGCGCGCACACGAGCCCCAGGGCCGCGAGTCGATCCACTTCCACCGGGTCAGCGCACCCTGGCTGCGGCGCGGGCTGCAGTGGCACTGCAAGGTCAGCCTCGAGACTGGTGGGCTGCGCTGGTCGACCGTCGGCCAGCGGGTGTTCGCCCTGACCGTGTTCGACGCGTTCCTCGCCAGCCGCGGAGGACACCCGGCGCAGCTGGCGGACACCCCAGAAGCGGTGCGGGCCCTCATGCTCGACTACCTCGGCCACGTCCGCGCCCTGAGGGCCAGTCGTGGGCCGACCGAGGGACAGCCGCTGTCCGAGAACCACATCAGGACCCTGCTGATCAGTGTCGAGCAGTTCTACACCTTCATGCACGACCACAAACGCGAGGCCGCGGCAGCGCTGGGCGACCCCGGCTGGCTGCGCCTCGGTCCGGAGCATGCCACGTTCTACCGGCGCGGCGAGATCCCGCGCCCCGCCGCCGGCCGCGCCACCGGCCAGGACGTCATCTCCGACGCCGCGTTCACACGGATCATGGCGGGAATCGGGATGCTCGGCGAGCCGGTGTCCTCCGGCGGGTTCGGCGACGAGCAGGCCATGCGGATCATGATGCTGCAGGCGCGTCTCGGCCGGCGGATCAGCGAGCTGCTCCTGCTTGACCACGACCCGCTGTCCGCGCTGGCCACGCAGGCGCCGTCCGCCGAGGATCCGGACGCGTCCGCCGCCCGGCTCCGCTACCAACAGACCAAGATCGAAGGTGCGCCGGACACCGTTCTCGTCGACCACGAGATCGTGGCCATCATCCGCGCGCAGCAGCAATGGGCGGCCACATGGTTTGCCAACCATGGTGCGCCGGGACGCGCACCGCGCTACCTGTTCCTGGGCGAGAAGATGAACCGCAACGGCAACCGGCCCTACGTGTCGAGCACCCTGCACCGGATGCTCACCGAACTGGCCCACCGCCTGGACATCCGCGACGATGCCGGTCATCTCGTCGACTTCCAGCGCACACACCGCTTCCGGCACACCCGGGCGACCAGCCTGCTGAACGCCGGCGTCCCGCTGCACGTCGTCCAGCGCTACCTCGGCCACCTCTCTCCGACGATGACGATGCACTATGCCCAGACCCTCGCCGAGACACACGAGGCCGAGTTCCTGCGCTACCGGAAGATCACCGCCGATGCGCGGGACGTCGCCGCCCCGACCGCGGAGCTCTACGACCTGCTCCACCTCGACCGCCGGACCGACCGGATCCTGCCCAACGGCTACTGCCTGCTGCCGCCACGGCAGTCCTGCGAGAAGGGCAACGCGTGCCTGACATGTGACAAGTTCGCCACCGACGCGACGTTCCTTCCCGAACTGCGCACCCAGCAGGCCCGCACCCTGGCCCTGATCGACGAGCGGCAGGCCGCGTTCACCGCCCGCACCGGCGCCCCGATGAACGACGAGAACATCTGGCTGGCCGGACGCCGCCGCGAGGTCGCGGCCCTCGACGCGGTCATCACCGCGCTCGACGCCGACCCGGCCGCCCCGGGCACACCAGTGCGCGGCGCCGGGGTCGTCGCCCGCACCGACGCCGCGGCCCGCCGCGCCGAGCAGACCAGGCCCGCCGATGGCCGGTAACGTCGAGAACCTGCGCAGGGCCACCGCCGCCCGCACCGCCGGCGCCGCTGCCCGCGCCGAGACGACGTTGGAAACGATGCGCACCGCCGGCGAACCGATCACCTTCCGCGCCCTGGCCGCCCGCGCCGGAGTCTCCCTGGACTTCCTCTACCGCCAGCAGGCGATCCGCGGCCGCGTCGAACAGCTGCGCGCCACCCAGACCACCACCCCGCCCCGCCTGGCGCCTGCCCGGGACGGCGCCCACCCGGCCGCCACCAGCACCGTGGTGCGCGCGCTGACCACCCAGATCGCCGACCTCAAAGCCCGCCACCGCGCCGAGGTCTTCGAACTACGTGAAGCCCTCGCCGCCGCCCACGGCGAGAACCTGCTGCTACGCCGCCGCCTCGGCCCCCAGCACCCTGCCACCGACACCGACCCGCGCTGACGAGACCACCGGCAATCGTCTGTCACGGACGCGTCCGCGACGGCCACGACCTGCGGAAACGCCAAACTCGATCTTGAAAACTATAGATAACAGGGGTTTACTGGAAGCCGGTTTTCCACATGCTGGAAGACCAGTTCGAGTGCTGGCTTCTCAACGCGGCCCATGTGCGTAACGTACCGGGCCGGAAAACGGATGTGGCGGACGCCGTGTGGCTGGCGGATCTCGTCGCGCACGGCCTGGTCCGGGCGTCGTTCGTCCCTCCAAAACCGTTCCGGGACCTGCGGGATCTCACCCGGGCGCGGCGCACGGTGGTGGAGG
>NZ_CEVIVD010000239.1:0-4355 GCF_982290655.1 Protofrankia sp. CiP1_Cm_nod3 | reverse complement strand
CCTCTTCCACGTCCTCTTCCCCGTTCGTTTCGGGGTGCGGTTAATGCTGCTGTCACCAGCCGCCATAAGGCTTGATCGGGTAGTTGGGCTGGGGTGAGGTGCGGGGGCTGGGTCAGGGCATGATGTGCGCCTATGGAGCGTCCGCCGGTGGGCATGGATGAGCTGGTTGAGCGCTGGACGGTGCTGTGTGATGAGCGGGGCTTGGTGGACGCCAAGCGAGGGCCGTCTCGGCTGGGGTTCGCGCTGGTGTTGAAGTTCTATTCGCGCTATGGCCGGTTCCCGCGGGGGCGGGCGGAGTTCGCGGATGAGGTGGTTGAGCACGTTGCCCGGCAGGTGAAGGTGTTGGCGGCTGACCTGGGGTTTTATGAGTGGTCCGGGCGGACGATGGAGCGGCATCGGGGGGAGATACGGGAGCGTCTGGGCTTCCGGGAGTGCTCGGTCGCGGACGCGGAGAAGCTGACGGACTGGTTGGCGGCGAACGTCGCTCATGCCGAGCGTGATCCGGGCAAGGTCCGGGCCGAGTTGTTGAAGCAGATGCGTGAGGAGCGGATCGAGCCGTCGACGGACGGGCGGGTCGGCCGGATGGTGGCCTCGGCTCTGCGCACCGCGGAGCTGACCTGGTTCGCCGCGATCCCCGCGCGGTTGGACGCCGCGGCCGTGGGCCGGGTGCTGGCGCTGGTCGGCTGGGGCGAGGACGCCCACGGCGAGGATGCTGAGGACGAGGCGGAGGATCCCGAGTCGGTCCTGGCGTTGATCAAGTCGATGCCGGGGAACGTGAGCTTGGAGTCGATGCTCACCGAGATCCGCAAGTTACGGGCAGCGCGGGGGATCGGCCTGCCGGCGCCGCTGTTCACCGATGTGGCTCCGAAGGTGCTCGCCTCCTGGCGGGCGCGGGCCGCGGTGGAGTCCCCGTCGCACCTGCGTCGCCGCTCGGCGGACTCGGCGGTCACGCTGCTGGCGGCGCTGGTGCACGAGCGGCGCCGGGAGATCACCGATGACCTGACGGAGTTGTTGATCGCGACGGTGCACCGGATCGACGCGCGGGCGCACCGGAAGGTCACCGATGAGCTGGTGAATGCGTTCAAGCGGGTGGACGGCAAGGAGAACCTGCTGTTCAAGATCGCCGAGGCGGCGTTGACTGAGCCGGGCGGTACCGGCCGCGAGGTGGTGTACCCGGCGGTGCGCGGTGGGGAGCAGACCCTGAAGGAACTGGTCCACGAGTTCAAGACCAAGGGCCCGGTCTACCGGCGCACGGTGCAACGGACGTTGAAGGCGTCGTACACCAACCACTACCGCAGGGGCATGATCGACCTGTTGGAGGTGCTGGAGTTCCGTTCCACCCGCCGCGACCACCGCGGAACCTGCGCCGGATCAAGAACGAGGTGTCCCGGCGGTGGCAGGCCGTCCCGCTGATCGACATTCTCAAGGAGGCGCTGCTGCGCACCGGGGTTCTGGACCAGGTCGCTTCCGTGGCCGGTGGCAGCCTCAAGCCGGAGGTGCTCGCCGAGCGGCTGATGCTGGCGATCTACGGGTACGGCACGAACACCGGGATCCGTGCGGTCCTGCCGGCCGGCGGGGTGCACAGCGAGGAGGACGTGCGCTACGTGCGGCGGCGCTACCTGACCGCGCCGGTGGCCCAGGCCATCGCGGTCGGTATCGCGAACGCCACCTTCGCCGCCCGCGATCATCGGCTGTGGGGGAACGCCTCGACCGCGGTCGCCTCCGACTCCACGCACTTCCGCAGCTGGGACCAGAACCTGTTCACCGAGTGGCACGCCCGCTACGGCGGCGGTGGGATTCTGGTCTACTGGCACGTCGAGGAGCACTACGTCGTCGTGCACTCCCAGGTCCTGAAGGCCTCCGCGTCCGAGGTCGCCGCCATGGTCGAGGGCGCGGTGCGTCACGGCACCACTATGAAGCTGGCCGGGAACTATGTGGACTCCCACGGCCAGTCGGAAATCGGGTTCGGGATCACGAGGCTGCTGGACATCGACCTGCTGCCACGGATCAAACGGATCAACACGGTGCGGATGTACCGCCCGCAACCCGCCGGTACACCCGACCGGTTCGCGCGCCTGGCCCCGGCTCTGCACCGCCCGATCCGCTGGAACCTGATCGAGGAGAACTACGACCAGGTGGTCACGTACGCCACCGCGATCAAGAACGGCACGGCGTCCACCGAGGCGGTCCTGTCCCGCTTCACCGGCGCCGCATCCCACCCCGCCTACCAGGCGATGCTGGAGATCGGCAAAGCACAGCGCACCCTGTTCGTCGCCCGCTACCTGCTCGACCGGGACCTGCAACGCCAGATCGAGCAGGGCCTGAACGTAGTGGAGTCCTGGAACCGGGCCAACTCGGTGATCTGCTACGGCAAGAGCGGGGAGATTTCCACCAACCGCCGCGACGAGGTCGAGAGGACCGTGTTGTGCCTGCGGATCTTGCAAGCCTCCCTCGTGTTCGTCAACACCCTCATGCTTCCAAGACGTCCTCGCCGAACAGCAGTGGTCCACCCTGCTCACCCCGGTCGACCGGCGCGGGCTCAGCCCCCTGTTCTGGCAGCATGTTCGCCCCTACGGCGAAGTCACCCTCAACCTCGCCAGCCGCCTGACCATCGGCACACCGGCCGTATCCTGATCACCTGGCCGACGACGGACGGCTTCGCCAGCTCGCGGGCACCCACCTCGGCCGGCGCGACCCCGACGTCGACCAGGCCGTAACGCCGGCACCGGTCGCCGTGGCGGCTTGGTCGGCAATGCCACCCGGGCGGCGGGTGGGCGCGGTTACCCGTGGTAGTAGGGGAGGAACAGGCGCAGCTGACACGATCAGGATCTGCGGTCCGTCACCCAAACTCTGGGCCGTCGACGTCGCCCTGCGCCGCCGCAGCGGAGGGCGACGTTGACCGCAGCACCGCCATGGCCTTCCCCGTCAGGGTCAGGGCGTGGTGGCCCACGGTCAGGGCCATGGTGGGATCGAGTCGGTACGGGCCCGCCAGCGGCCAGGATGCCCGCGCCGCGTCCTGCTGCGGCCGGGGTATCGGTCCGCGGGGTGTGCCGTGGCGGGCACATGGCCGGTCAGTCGGGCCGGCGCCGTCCTGGCACGGTGGCCAGGGGGTGGCCGATCAGGTCGTGGTAGCCGAGCAGGGTGCGCGGGCTGTCCAGGGCTACCGCGCCGACCAGCACGGCGGTGCCGTCGGGTCCGGGGTGGGTGTAGCCGGCCACCATCCTGCGGGCGGCGGGGTCGCCGTCGAGGATGGTCATGTCGGTGCCGAGTCCCGGCATGCCGACGGACTGGATGCGCAGCCCGTGCTGGTGGGACCAGAAGCGGGGCAGCGGGGTGAACGGGGCGGCGGTCTTGGGGCCGGCGAGGAGGGCGTCGGCGGCGTGTTGGCCCATCTCGATGGCGTTGATCCAGTGTTCGACCCGGCGGGGGGTGTCGTCGAAGCGCAGGTTGGGCCAGCGGGCGATGTCGCCTGCCGCGACGATGCCGTCCACGGCGGAGCCGTCACGGCTGACGACGTGGGTGGTCGGGGCGCACAGGACGCCGTCGGTGAGGTCGAGGTCGGTGCGCCGCAGCCAGTCGGTGCGTGCCACGGTGCCGACGCCGACCACGGCGGCGTCGGCACGGATCTGCTCGCCGTCGTCCAGCAGCACGGTGATGCCGCGCCGGTCCTCGGACCAGCCGCGCACGCCGACGCCGAGGCGTAGGCGGACCCCGTGGCCGCGGTGCAGCTCGCCGATCACCGTGCCGAGGGCCGGGCCCAGCGCCCGGTGCAGCAGGGTGGGGCTGACGTCGATGACGGTGACGTCCAGGGCACGGGTGCGGGCGGAGCAGGCGATCTCGCAGCCGAGGAAACCGCCGCCGATCACCGCTATGTGCTGTGCGGCGGCGAGGGCGGCGTCGATGTTGCGGGCGTCGGTCAGGGTGCGCAGCATCCACACCCGGTCGGAGTGCAGAGGTGCGCCGGGTAGGTGTCTGGGTTCGACGCCGCAGGTGATGATCAGCCCGTCGAAGGGTAGCCGTTCGTTTCCGGGTAGCAGTAGTTCGCGGCGCTGTGTGTCGAGGTCCAGGGCGCGGGTGGATAGCCGCCAGGTGGCGTTTAGGTCGGTGTAGACGTTGAGGGCCAGGTCGGGGGGCTGGCGGTTGCCGGTGAGGAGCTGTTTGGACAGGGGGGTGCGGTTGTAGGGGCGGTGCGGTTCCTCGCCGATCATGGTGATGTCGCCGTGCCAGCCGGTTTCGCGTAGCCGTTCGGCGGCGGAGAGACCGGCGAGGCCGGTGCCGACGATGGCGATCCGGTTGGTGGCCGCGCGGGTCACTGGGTTTCCTGGGTGAGGGTGATGGCCTGGGTGGGGCAGCAG
>NZ_CEVIVD010000238.1:0-4411 GCF_982290655.1 Protofrankia sp. CiP1_Cm_nod3 | reverse complement strand
GGCGCTGCGGCTGACCGAACCCGACCAAGTCGACCTGGTCCTGGGCGACGGCGCACGGGATCGCGGCGCCCGAGCGGAGGAGATCCCCGACGGGCTGCCCGGGGTCGGCTATGTGCTCGCCGACGGGCAGGCCGACCCGGTGCGGGTGCGGGCCGCCTGGATCGACGACGCCGAGATCGGCCGGATGGCGCACCGCTACCGGCCACCGGTCGCCGGTCAGATCATTGGCTTCGACGATCCCGGCACAGGGTGGACCCCGGATGTCGACGGTTGGGCGGCATGACCGGACTGGAGGGATACGCCCCGGTGTTCGTGCTGCCGCTGTGCTCCTGGTGCCGGCACCTGTGGGCGGCACACCGGACCGATGCCGGTTGCCGGGTGCCGGTCGGGCGGGGGCGGGTGTGCGGCTGCCGGGAACCGCCCCCCGGCCACCCGCCCGATCCCGACCCGGCCGGCGACGGCCCGAACCACGACCACGACCACCAGGACCAGGAGGAGCGGGCCGCGTGACAAGTGGAACGGACCCCGCCGGCCTGCTGTCGGCGCATCCGGATAGTCCGACCGGCACCGTCTCAAGTACGGACCCGGCGGCGGGGAGTCGGGCGGCGCGGATGCGACTGCCGCTGGCCCGGCAGGTCCTCGAGGCGGTCGCGGTCGACAACGGGGTGTGCATCCGCCCGTTGGCGATGCGCCGGGTGGACCTGACCACCGGGGAGACGGAAACGATCCCGGTGCCGTGCGGGGCCACCCTGGCCAGCAAGTGCCCGCCGTGCGCGGACCGGGCACGCAAGCTGCGGATGGCGCAGTGCAAGGCCGGCTGGCACCTCGACGACGAACCACTCCCCGACCCGGACCCGCCGACCGACGACGCGAAAACCCTCGTCCAGCTCCGCGCCGACCTCGAAGCCGTCCGCACCGACGCCGTGACCAGCCACCACGTCGAGCAGATCACCGAAGCCGACGATCTGATCTCCCAGGTCGACGCCGCGTTGACCGATCTTGGTGTGCGCGGCACGACCGCCCCGGAGGCCCGGGAGCGGCCCCGGCGGACCCGATCGACCCGGCGCAGGCAGGACGCCCCCGACCTGCCCCGGCTCCCCGTCGACCGGCGCACCGTGGGCCGGACGTTCACCGCACCCGACGGGACGGTGTGGCGGCCGTCGATGTTTCTCACGCTCACCTGCGACAGCTACGGCCGAGTGAACGGCGACGGCACCCCGGTGGACCCGGACGGCTACGACTACCGGCGGGCGGCCCGCGACGCGATCCACTTTCCCAAGCTGCTCGACCGGTTCTGGCAGAACCTCCGCCGCGCGGTCGGCTGGGACGTGCAGTACTTCGCCGCCCTGGAGCCGCAACGGCGGCTGGCGCCGCATCTGCACGCGGCGATACGCGGCACGATCCCGCGGGTGCTGCTGCGGCAGGTCGCGGCTGCGACCTATCACCAGGTGTGGTGGCCGTCCTGTGACCGGCCGGTCTACGGCCCCGGCCGGCTGCCGGTCTGGGACGAACGGGCCGGCGGCTACACCGACCCGGACAGCGGCGCACCGCTGCCGACCTGGGACGCGGCGTTGGATACGCTCGGCGACGATGCCGAGCCCGCGCATGTGGTCCGGTTCGGGGTGCAGGTCCGCGCGGACGGGGTGACCGCGAACAACGCCAATACCGGCCGGCTGATCGGCTACCTGACCAAATATTTGACCAAGGGCCTGGACGCCTGCCACACGGTAAGCACCGATGCGCAGCGACAGCACGTCGACCGGCTCGCCGACGCGCTGCGCTACGAACCGTGCGCGCCGACGTGTGCGAACTGGCTGCTCTACGGCGTCCAGCCGAAGAACCCGCGGGCCGGGCTGGTACCGGGACGGTGCCGGGGCAAGGCCCACCGGCGCGAAACCCTCGGCTTCGGCGGCCGACGGGTACTCGTCTCCCGGAAGTGGTCGGGCAAGACCCTCGCCGATCATCGGGAAGATCGAAAAATCTGGGTCCGGCAACAGCTTGCCGTCCTCGGCCACACAGGTGACACCAGCGGCGGCCAGGGCGACGGCGTCGACCGGGCGGTCTGGCAGCTTCTCCGCCCCGGCGACCCTGCCACACCCCGCCGGGAACATCTCCTCCTCCGCGCGGTCGCGGACCGCCACCGCTGGCGCGCCCAACTCGACACAGCCCGACGCGCCACCGGCGCTGAGCTTCCGGCAATCGGCCCACCGGACTCGGCTCGCGCTGCCTGACCGCCCGCCCTGGCCCTGTGGAGAAGAGTCGTGATCAAGCTCTTACTGACTGTCGACGAAGCCGCCGCGCTGCTCGGCGTCGGGCGTAGCACCGTGTACGACCTGATCCGCGGTCACCGGCTCGAATCCGTCCGCATCGGCCGTGCTCGGCGTGTTCCCCGTGCCGCGGTCCTCGCCTATGTCGACCGGCTGCGCGGCGACGGAGAAGCAGCATGACCGGCCAGCAATCCAACAACCAGGCGCGGGGACCTCCCGACCGCCCGGACACTCGGCAAGCAAAGCGGTCCCGGTGGGTGCTGCGAACACCCGACCGGGACCTGAGACCCACCCTTGAGCAAGCAAGGAGTGAAGCCCTGTGCCCATCTTCTCGTCCGGCAGCTTCGGGGCGTGGCGCACCCCCGGCGGTGACTCACCGCTCGTCGCGGTGCGTGCGACCGACACCGGTCATGAGTTGACCATCCGCCCTGGTGCTGACGTCGGCGACTTGGCCGCGATCCTCGCCGATCTGCCCGCGGACTCGTTCTTCACCGAACATTTCGGTGACGTCGACGCGGTGCTGGTCTTCCACCGGGTGCCCGGACTTCCGGCAACCGTCCCGGCCGGCCCGCACCCCTCGGCCGATCCGGTGGCGGCGAGCGTCCCCCGCCCGTAGCGGCATTCCTGCCCGCCCTTCCCATTTCTTTTCCGTTCTCTGGCGGCTTTCCCTGCTGTCGGGGTGCCGGACGTGTCCAGGGTCGGCCGAAGGCCGATCGCGTCAGCGACGCCATAGGCGCCCTGGACGCGGCCGGCGCCCCGACAGATCATCCCCCGCCCAGAGAACGGACCCCGGAACCGGAACCGGACAACGCCATCCGCGACCGGCCTCGGCGGAACCTTCCCCCTCTCGGCAAGGAGTCCTCCTCACCATGCCCAGCAACGGCAACAACAGCAGCGGCCCGGCGAACGGCCGGCGCAAGGAGCGCACGAAGCGTGCGAACGGCCAGGGCTCGATCTACCAGCGGGCCGACGGCCTGTGGGTCGGCGCAGCCTACGTCCTCATGCCGGACGGGACGACCAGGCGGCGACCGGTCTACGGCAAGTCGGAAGAGATCGTCCGTGGCAAGCTCACCGAACTACAGGCCAACTCCGACCAGGGCATTCCGGCAGAGGCGACCGGGTGGACGGTCGAGAAGTTCCTGACCTACTGGCTCGCGCAGAGCGTGAAACCGAACGCCAAGCCGGCGACGTACCACGGGTACGAGATGATGGTTCGGGTCCACATCTGCCCGGCGATCGGCAAGAAGCGGCTGAACAAGCTGACCGCGGCGGACGTCCGGCTGTTCATGCGCCAGATGGAGAACTCGTGCCTGTGCTGCAAGCACGGTCGAGACGCCCGGCGGTCGGTGAAGGATCGGCGCTGCTGCGCGGTCGGCCGGTGCTGCCAGGCCATCCCGTCCCGGCGGCTCGTCCAGCAGGCTCACGCGGTGCTGCGCAACGGCCTTCAGGCGGCTGTCCGCGAGGAACTGATCCGCCGGAACGTGGCGAAGCTGGTCAAGGTCACACCACCGAGGTACGGGATCAACCGGGGCCTGACCGTCGACCAGGCACGGGCACTGCTCGACGCGGCGGCCGGCGACCGGCTGTATGCGCTCGTGGTCCTGGCGCTCTTCCTCGGCCTGCGCCGCGGGGAACTGCTCGGCCTCCAGTGGTCCGACGTCGACACCGACCGCGGCACCCTCACGATCCGCCGCACTCTCCAGCGCACCGGCGGCGCGCTCCACCTGGTCACGCCCAAGACGGACACGTCGTTCCGCACCCTGCCCCTGATCGGCCTGGTCGCCGACGCCCTCACCGAACATCGCAAGCTTCAGGACGCCGAGCGAGAGGCGGCCGGCAAGCGCTGGGTGAGCACCGACCACGTGTTCACCACGAAGATCGGTACTGTGATCGAACCCGGTAACCTCCGCCGCACCTGGGAGCCCCTCCGCCGTGCGGCCGGCCTCGACGGCGTGGTCTTCCACGGCCTCCGCCACACCTGCGTAACCCTGCTCCTGGACCTCGGCGTCCCACCCCACACCGTCCGTGAGATCGCCGGCCACTCCGCCATCGAGGTCACCATGACCATCTACGCCCACTCGTCGATGGCCGAAAAACGCGCCGCCCTCTCCCGCCTCGACACCCACCTGACCGGCCCCTGAGCC
>NZ_CEVIVD010000237.1:0-4453 GCF_982290655.1 Protofrankia sp. CiP1_Cm_nod3 | reverse complement strand
AATCGGTCGACGCGAATAAGGGCCATGGCAGAGCTTATCGGCGGCGTCGAGCATCGCACGATCACGATTGTCGACTACTCTCCGGCCTGGCCGGCCAGATTCGAGCAGGAACGGCGACAAATCCTCACAGCGCTGGGGCCCTGCTCGACTCGTCCGAGGCGATGCTTGCTGCCGCGCAGCGGCGGCTGGCCGCCGAGCCGGCTGACGTTCGTGACCGTGTCCGGCTGGTGCGAGGAAGCGGCGAGGACGCGCCCGCCCTGACGCGGGGCCGACGATTTGCCGCTGTGCTGTGTCACGGCGTGTTGATGTATCTGTCCGAGCCGGCCCCGATGATCGAGGCCCTGTGCGCGTGCACCGTTGTGGACGGCATCGTCTCGGTGATGGCGCTCAACGCGGCGACCCTTGCCGTCCGCCCCGCGCTGGAGCGTCGGTGGGACGACGCGCGGGCCGCCTTCCACGCCCGGGGGGAGTGCGGCGTGCTGGGTTTGGACACGCGTGCCGACACCGTCGAGGAACTCTCCGGCCTGTTCGCTGATCGTGGAGTTCGCCCGCTGGCCTGGTACGGCGTGTGGCTGTTCACCGACTGGATGACCCTCGACGACGGGGACGACGGGGACGACGAGGACGACGAGGACGAGCTGACCAGGATCGCCGAGGTGGAACTCGAAGCCGGCCGGCGTGATCCCTACCGGCGGCTCAGCCGGGTGTTCCACCTTGTGGGACGCGGATGACCTGACGCGGTTGCCGGCTCTCCAGCGGACGCGGGCGTCAAACCACGGCGGTGATCGGTTCTTCGAGTACGCCTGTGATGTTGCCCGGCGGCTTCGGTAGCCCGTGACTATTATTCTGGTCATGGCGACGATCCCGTTGGCGGATGCAAAGGCACGGCTGTCGGCCGTGATGGACGAGATCCGAGACACCCATGAACGAGTGGTGATCACCCGGAACGGGCGACCCGAGGTGATCATGCTCGCTGTCGCGGATCTGGAGGCGTTGGAGGAAACCCTCGACCTGCTGTCCACGCCAGGCGCGGTGGAGCGGATCCGTCAGGCCGAGGCGGACATCGCCGCCGGTGAGGCCATCGGTGCCGACGAGCTACGTCGCGCGTTCGCCGTCCGGGTCGAGCGGGAACGGTGACCGACGACGCCTATCGGCTCTCGCTCGCCCCGGCCGCACACAGGACGCTGACCGAAGGCCCACCGGTCGGGCTGCCGCTCGCCGTGGCAGCCGCGGTGATCGAGTTCGTCACCGGCGCGCTGCTCGACAACCCGCAACGCGTCGGCAAACCACTGGCCCGCGAGCTACACGGCTATCACGCCGCCAGACGCGGCGCCTACCGCGTGGTCTACCGCATCGACGACCGCAGACGCATGGTCCACGTCGTACGTATCGACCACCGCGCCGACGTCTACCACACGTAGATGGCACGGTCCGCTGCCGGACATCAAAGCCCGAGGCAGAGGCGGATGCAATCCCAGCTCGCCCGCATCTGAAGTTCGTCTGAACCGGGTTCTGGAGCCACCCCTGGATAGCGGCAGACCCTCGGCTGCCAGCCAGTAGCGTCGACCATCAGTCCCCGTCTCCGGCCTGGCGCTCCGGTGCCAGCTCAGTAGATCCGATCGTCGAGACAGACGCCACGAGGTGAGCGCCGCGCTGATACCGCGAACCGCGCCACAGTCGATTCCTGGCCGTGGCGCCATGCCACGGCCCCAACTGCGAACTGCCCCGTCTGTCAGTCGAGTGCCAGTGCGACACCCTTGTCGCATAATGTCGCCGACTAGCACGGACTGTGCCGGTGGCACACTGGCGAGGTGACCATAGGCGGCGGCGCGGACGGCACGAGCGGCTACGAGAGCTACGACTTCTACGTGTCGTACGCGCAGGCGGACCGGGCCTGGGCAGAGTGGATCGCCTGGGCGCTGGAAGATGCCGGGTACCAGGTCCAGATCCGGGCCTGGGACTCCGTTCCCGGCTCCAACTGGGTTGCCAGCGTCGACGACGGCCTTCAACGGTCCGACCGAACAATCGTGGTGCTTTCCGACGCCTACATCCGCTCGGAACACCGCAAGGCGGAATGGCAGGCTGCCTGGGTCCGTGACCCGACCGGCAGTGGCCGCCGGCTTCTCGTCGCCCGGGTCGCGAACTGTGCGCCGCCCGGGTTGCTGGGCCCGGTCGTCTCGTTCGACCTGTTCGGCCAACCGGAAGACCAGGCCCGCTTTCAGTTGCTGTGGGCGGCGGGGCTGGCGGCCTCGGGCGGACGGGCGAAGCCCACCTGCGCGCCGCCCTACCCTCAGGACGGCAGGGCGGTACCCGTCCGGCCGTCGTTTCCCGAGCCTGATGTGCCAGGCGCCAGTGGGCATGGTGCCATCTTCTTCTCCTATCCCGAGCCCCGTGCCACCGCCATCTGCGCACCGAGCGTGCTGCTCAGGCCCGAACACCGCGTCGCGCCCTTCGTCGAGCTCAGCGGCGACAGGGCCGCGCTGCATCTCTGGGTGGCCGGGCCAGGCTTGTTCTCCGCGCGGCTGCTGGCTGGTGAGGCTGGATCGGGCAAGACGCGGCTGGCCATGCGGGTCTGCGAGGAGCTGAGCGAGCAGGGCTGGCTGACGGTCCTGGTCAACTCCTCGTTGAGCCAGGCCCAGCTCCGGTGCCTGCGCGAGGCCGATGTCCCGGTGATGGTGGTCGTCGACAGCGCCGAACCGCGGCTCGACCAGGCCGCCCTGATCGCTGCCATACTCGCCGAGGGGGCCGCGTCCGGCACCTCGCCGCGGCGGCTGCTCCTGCTCACACGGTCCGCCCAGTACCTGCTCCGGGATCTCCAGTCGCTGGCCGACACGCGGACCGCCGACCTTTTCCGAGCGGCCCAGGCCCAGTCGATAACCCCTCTTCCGGCCGGGCCCGACGCGCGGCGCGTCCATTTTGATGCCGCATACATGGCGTTTCGGACAGAGCTGCGACAGGCCGGGCCGATCGTCGTGCCGCCACCCGCTGATCTCATGCGTCTTCAGTCGGTGCTGGACGTACACGCGGCGGCGCTGAACGCCTCCCTCAGAGATATCCACAGCTCCCGGGCCCCGTTTGCCACGCTGATGGAACACGATCAGCATTGCTGGCGTGAGCTCGGCCGTCACGACGGCGACCTTCAGACAGGTCTGGCGGCCAAGATCTGCGCCCTGGCGACACTCACGCGGCCCGGCTCCTTCGCGGAGGCGGAAGCCCTGTCGGCCGCGCTGCCCGGCATACTGGGCGTCGACGCCGAAGGGATCCGGCAGTGCCAGAACGCGCTCGGCACGCTCTATCCGGGCCGATGGGCGTTCAGCCCGATCCGGCCCGATGCGTATGGCGAGTATCTGGCGGCGGTCGCGCTGGCGGTTGACCCGTCTCTCGCCCGTGCGCTGGGGTCCGCCTGCTCCGCCGACCAGGCAGCGAGCACTCTCACCGTTCTCGGTCGCGCTCTGCCCCGCCACCCGGAGCTGGCCACCGCGATCGCGGAGATGCTCCGGGCGAATCCCAACGAGTTCGTTCTCGTCGCCACAGAGGTCGCCACCCGGCTCCCTGACCCGGAACGGTTCGCGCGGGCCGTGGCCGATGCCTTCGACGACTCGGCGCTCGGCCAGCTCACGCTCATCACGGCGACGGAGCTGGCGGACCGGGTACGACGCGGCGGCCGGGAACTCGGCCCGCTACGTGGGCTCAGCCTGCGCGCCTCGGCGGCGAACGGGCGCAGGCTGACCGCCGGCTTGACCACGCCCGCCGCGCGGGATCCCAACCTGGCGAGTCTGACAAATATCCTCGACAAGGTGACAAACGGCGTTATCGACCTGTTCGTCGGCCTTGTCGATCCGGGTTCCGGACGCATGCCGTCCAACCCGGACGGGACGCCGGCCGTCCCGCCCGATCTCCTCGGAACATACTTCGACCTGCAACGATACTTCCGGGGATCGGATCCCGAGAAGAAGTGAGCCAGCAGGCGGAGGCAGGAGAACCGTCGGGACCTCCAGCGCCGATCATGCCGGCTGCCAGCAGCATCCGGATGTTGGAGGATTCGGGAACGCCTGGCTGAGGAAGCGGAACGTGCGTCGTTCATCGGCCCGTTCCCGTCCGGTCCGCGAGAACGACCTCACCGGACTCGCGGGGCCAGGTGGGTCATCAGGGGGTCAGGTTCCACAGGGCGTCGAGGGGAGAGCGCAGAGGCGGTCGCCGAAGGGCAGGGTTTGTTGGCCGGTGTAGAGGACGTAGCCGGCTACGAAGCGTGGGCCGAGCAGGTTCGCGAGGTGGCGCAGGCCGGCGAGGTCCTCGGTGCGGACGGTGGCGCCGGCTTTGACCTCGATCCCGACGACACGGCCGTCAGGGGTTTCCAGCAGCGCGTCCACCTTGACCTTGTCCGGTAGTGGTAGCAGTTGGTGCAGCTCGCCGCCGACACCGGCCCGTGTGCAGGGATTGCGGATGTTGCGAT
>NZ_CEVIVD010000236.1:1657-4801 GCF_982290655.1 Protofrankia sp. CiP1_Cm_nod3 | reverse complement strand
AGGGATCGGCCCCGACGCCCCCAGCGGGAGGTGCGGCTCGATCAGCTCCCACTCGCCGTCGGTCAGGTCGCCACGGGTCATACAACCGTGCTACCAGCCGGAGCATCCGAACGCGAAAGACGATCATCCCGCCTGTGATCCGGACTCGGAACAGGTCCTAGTCGCTCTCGGCGAGGGCCTGTTGCTGGTCGCGCTGGTCGTCGTCGCCGGAATGTGGCTCCTTCAGCAGGCCCGCGCGGGAGGCGGGTGCGGCGGGCCGCTGGGGCAGGTAGACGCAAGGAGGGTGAGTCGCCACCCCATTTATGATCATTTTGTATGATATGCGGCGGATGCCTATGAGCGGGCGCACGCGCTCGTGGCAGGGCGGGCCGAGATCCCGTCGTTCCACCGGCTGGCTCTACGGATGTTCCCTGGATTTGGCGTGGCGTTCGAGACCACCAACCTGGTTACACTCTGCGACAGCAGCTGGGAGCAGCAGCCCTGGATGTTGCGTGCGGCAGGATGAGAACTATGCAGAGCGACCTCCTCAACCTCGCGGAAGGCAATCGGGTCTCGGCCCTGGGGGTGCTCGACCCGAAGACCCAGGACGCCCTGGGCCAGTTCTTCACCCCGGCGCGTGCGGCATCGCTCATCGCGAGTATGCCGCGTCTCCCCAAGGAAGGCGGCATCAAGATCTTGGATCCCGGCGCAGGGTCGGGGATGCTGTCCGCTGCGCTCGTCGCTCGGGTGCTGGCCGAGCGGCCGAACCTGTCGGCGCATGTGGTCGCGGTGGAGTGCGACGAGGCCGTGGTGCCTCAACTGGCGGACACCCTCGAAGCCTGCAAGGTCGCAGGGGATGGCCGCGTGACTGTCGAGGTAGTCGTAGCCGACTTCATCGCCGCCTCAACCGGGCCTGCCCTCGATCAGCGGCTCGCCGGTTTCGACCTGGTGATTCAGAATCCGCCCTACGGAAAATTGGCTGCCTCCTCGCCCGCTCGCGCGGCCATCCGCGAGGTCGGAGCGGACGCTCCGAACCTCTACGCCGCCTTCCTGGCACTCGCGGCGCGGGCACTCAACGATGGCGGGCAGCTGGTGGCGATCACGCCGCGGTCGTTCGCTAACGGCCCCTACTTCGGCGCCTTCCGATTCTACCTGCTCGACCAGATCGCGCTTGACCGCGTGCACGCGTTCGAGTCCCGGTCAACCGTGTTCGCCGACACGGGTGTACTGCAGGAGAATGTGATCATATCCGGCACCAAGAACGGTGACCGCGAGACTGTGCTCCTGTCGGCCAGCAACGGTCACGAGGACGACGCATCCCACAGGAACGTGCCCTATACCGATGTCGTGCATCCTGATGATCCTCACAGGTTCGTGCGGATCGCCGCCAACGATGAGGACACCGCGATAGCCGAACGGATGATGTCGCTCCCACACACCCTCGTGTCGCTCGGCGTCGCTGTCTCCACCGGCAGAGTGGTCGATTTCCGATCACTCGAATGTCTCCATCACGAGGACATCGACGGCGGCGTACCGCTCGTCTACCCAGGCAACGTCCGCGACGGTCTTGTGTCGTGGCCGCGGGAGATTCGCAAGGCTCAGTGGTTTGCGCCGATCACCGAGAAGGAAGAAAGGATGCTCGTTCCCGAGGGCTGGTACTGCGTCGTCAAGCGGTTCTCCGCCAAGGAGGAGCGGCGCCGCATCGTGGCCGCCGTATGGTCACCGGAAAGAATTTCGGGTCCGGTCGCGTTCGAGAACCATGTCAACGTGTTTCACATCAAGGGCGAAGGGCTCGACCGAGACCTGGCCTACGGCCTGTCGATGTGGCTTAACTCCTCATTGGTAGACAAGTTCTTCCGAACTTTCTCCGGCCACACCCAGGTCAACGCCACCGACCTCCGTGCCATGCGGTTTCCCGGCAGTGGAGCGCTCAGGCAGATGGGACACCTCGCGCCGGAGCGACTCCCGTCCCAGGAGCACGTCGACACGATCGTGGCCCAGGTGCTCGACACAAACGCTGCCGCCGCATGAGCACGACGGACAAGGTCGAGGAGGCGAGCCGCCTCCTCGAAGCCCTCGGCATGGACGCGGAGCGCTCCAACGAACGATCCGCCCTCACGCTCCTGGCGCTGCTTCACCTCCGCTCCGATGAACCGTGGTCGGCCGCCGCCAACCCGATGCTCGGCACACGCGCCATCATGGACTGGATACGCGACGAGTACGGCCGCGCCTACGCCGCCAACACCCGCGAGACCATCCGACGATTCACTCTCCACCAGTTCTCCGATGCCCTTCTGGTGCAGCAGAACCCCGACCAGCCAGACCGGCCGGTCAACTCGCCGAAATGGAACTATCAGGTTCCACCACAAGCGCTCGCCGTGATCCAGAAGTACGGCATGCCGAAATTCGGCCAGGCACTCACGGACTACCTCGCGGCTGCGCCGGGGCTGAAAGCGCAGTACGCCGCGGCCCGCGAGATGAACCGAATCCCGATCACACTCCCGAACGGCCAACCTTTCACGCTCTCTCCGGGCGGTCAGAACGTACTCATCAAGCAGATGGTGGAGGAATTCTGCCCACAGTTTACTCCCGGTGGCGAAGTATTATATGTCGGCGATGCTGACGCCAAATGGGCGCACTTCGAGGCCGACCGGCTCGCCACCCTCGGCGTCGCCGTCGACCAGCACGGCAAGATGCCCGACCTGGTGGTCTACCTCCCCGACAAGGGATGGCTCGTGCTGATGGAGGCTGCCTCATCGCACGGACCGGTTGACGCCAAACGCCACAGAGAACTTGCCTCGCTGTTCGCGGACGCTGCACCTGGCCTTGTTTACGTATCCTGCTTTTCCGATCGGCGCGAAATGAGGAAGTACCTGCATCAGATCGCGTGGGAGACCGAGGTTTGGTGTGCTGAAGACCCCACACACCTGATCCATTTCAACGGCGAGCGTTTCCTCGGTCCCTACTGAAGGACAAGATCACCGAAGTCGTGTTCGGCGGGGATGCTCTTATGGATGTCAAGCCGTCACCGGAAGATCCTTTGGTCCGTGCGAGACAGTGAGGATCGCGTAGAGCTCCCGGGCCACGCAGCGCTTCAGGCAGCGGATGATCTCCCTCTTGCTCTTACCCTCCTCGGTTCGGCGCTCGACGTAGGTACGGGTTCCC
>NZ_CEVIVD010000236.1:0-1350 GCF_982290655.1 Protofrankia sp. CiP1_Cm_nod3 | reverse complement strand
GCATCCCAGCGCAGCCGGGAGAGCACGACCCGGTAGAGCGCGGCGTTCGCCTGGCGGTCACCGCCCCGGTTGAGCCGGTAGCGATGGGTCCGACCCGAGGACGCCGGCAGCGGGGCAACGCCGCAGAGCATCACGAACGCGGCCTCGGAGCGCATCCGGCCTGGGTTGGCGCCAATGGTGACGAGCAGCTGGCCGGCTGTGTCTGGGCCGACACCGTTGACCTCGAGCAGCTTCGGGCTGATCGTGACGACGAGCCAGTTTATGATCTTGTCGAGTTCGCGGATCTCGACGGACAACTGCTGATGGCGGCGCGCGAGGCTGCGCAGCGCGAGCCGAACCGCAACCGCGGGGTCGCCGGCCTGCGCGGCCGGGACGTCGGCGTCGGCGCAGACCTCGACCAGCCGCGCGGCCGTCAGGCCGGACAGCTCGGCACGCACCTGCTCTGGCGCGGTCACGACCAGTGCCTTCATCTGGCGCTGTGCGTCGGCGCGGTTGTCGACCGCGCCACGACGGGCCGCCCGCAGGGCGCGCAGCGCCTCGACCCGGCCGGCGCGGTCCTTCGGTTTCCCCGTCCGCCGGCCCGCCAGCGTCGCGCGGGCCGCGGCCTCGGCGTCGACCGGCTCGGACTTGCCCTGCCAGCGCAGGGTCTTGCGGTCCGGCCGGTCGATCTCGACGACCTCAACGCCGGCCGCGGCCAGATGCCGGGCCAGCCCGGCACCGTACGCGCCGGTCCCCTCGACTCCGACCTTCACCAGGACACCGAAGCTCCGTAGCCAGTCGAGCAGCTGGCCGTAGCCCGCCGCGGTCGTGGGGAAGTGTTCCACGCCGAGCGGCCGCCCGGCGCTGTCGACCGCCGCCGCCGTGTGACTGTCCTTGTGGGTGTCCACACCACCCGTGACCTCAGCCGCCTGCTGTGCCATCGTGGACGCCAGCCGTCCCTTCACCATCACCTCGACCGACAGGGGCGGCACGCACCAGCCGGGCGACGGACAAGACAGTGACGGGGCCTCTGGCCAGGCTCCTATGAGGTCACCCGCCCGTCCGGTGAGTGCACACGAACCCCGCGCCGGCACGGCCGACAGATCCCGTTCAGGACCCGCAGTCAGTCTGTTGCTGGGTCAGGCCGACCGGCGCGGGGTTCACGTACATCCTCACTGTCTGTTGCGTTGCTGAGGTCCGCCGTCTCGACGTCTGACCAGACATGATCGAGTAATGCGTCGACGTCCCGTCCGTCCACCGGTCCCCGCCTCGGAGTTCACCGGCTTCCGGTTCCCACCCGAGGTGATCGTGCTGGCAGTGCGCTGGTACCTGCGCTACGCCCTGTCGTACCGAGACGTCGAGGAACTCCTC
>NZ_CEVIVD010000235.1:4952-5444 GCF_982290655.1 Protofrankia sp. CiP1_Cm_nod3 | reverse complement strand
CCGTCGGAGTGGAGGGGGCCGCGGGTCGCGAGGGCCGACGTGACCAGGATGCCGGCTTCCGGTGGTGTCCCGACGGCTGTGGCCAGGCACGGCCCGGTGCGCCCGGGCGGCAGCTCGTGCACGGTGACGGCGTCCGCGCGCAGATGGTCGGCGATCATCCGCGCGGCGGCGCGCCACAGCGGCCGCGGCTCGGCGCTGTGCAGGCAGCGCTGGGCCAGGTCCGCCACGATCGCCTGTTCGGCCGCGCGGATGCGCAGCTTCGCCCGTGCCTGCTCGCGTTCGGTGACGTCGGTGGCGACCAACGCCACCGACGTCACCGTGCCGTCCGCGGCGGCCAGCGGCACCGCGTGGGTGTCGTAACAGCGTCCACCCGCCTCGACGACACCTGACACTCGTTCGCCGGAGCGCGCCGCCCGGCGGGCCATGCGCCGGATCGTCACGTCCTCGAAGGCCGTCCCTCCGGACGCTCTCCCTCCCGGCGGCCCTCCCGGC
>NZ_CEVIVD010000235.1:2520-4543 GCF_982290655.1 Protofrankia sp. CiP1_Cm_nod3 | reverse complement strand
GCATGTCCTTGGACGGCATGCCCTTGGACGCGTCGGAACCGTTGGACGTGCCGAAGGAGCCGAAGGCCCCGAGAGGCTCGAAGGCCTCGGACGCCGACGACCGCGAGGCGCCGGGATGGTCGACGTCCACCCCGCCCTCGGCGAGCCCGACGCGTCCGATCCGGTCCAGCAGGAACAACGTCACCGGCGCGTTCTCCAGCAGCAGCCGCAGCTGGTGACGGACGGTTACCTCCTGCGTGATGTCCTGGAACTGGACGAGATAGTGGGGCTCCCGGTCGGGGCGCTCCCGCAGGAGCGCGATGATGACCAGGGTGTGGACCACCGAGCCGTCCGGGCGGACGAACCGGGTCACGTCCTGGTGGCCGCCGGGAGGGCCGGGGGCGTGGGGTGACGCGTTGTCCGGCCATCGCGTCCGGTCGTCCGGGTGGATCAGGGCGTCCCAGGTCGTGCGGAGGAGCTCCGCCTCGCCACGGCCGAGGATCCGGCATGCGGCCGTGTTCACCCGCCGCACCAGATGATCGGCCGTACCGACAAGCGCTATCCCGATCTGCAGCCGGTCGAACAGATCGAGGCGGTCCCCCTCCGGTTCCACCGGTTCCTCACCTACTCACCAGTGTCTGTCTCACCCGTGTCCTGTCGCACCCGTGTCGGTCTCGACGGCCTCGGCCTGGTCGAGCCGGCCTGGTCGAGCCGATCGGTATCCGGGGGAAAGACCGAACACCCTTCCGGTAACAGGAAAGTTAACTGTACTTGATTGGTAGCCTGATGTGACGAGTGTGACGTGAACGTGATCGCCTGGGTCGTTATAGTGATCATCTATCTGATGCGCGACCGCCTACCGGGCGCGATGGCTCCACCGGTCGGCCGTGGACGGTCATGACCAGCCGGGGCGGCCGCCTCCGGCCGGGAATCGATCGCTGCCAGCCGGGTCACGCCCACCGCATGCTCGGCATGCTCGGTTGTGTTGCGCTTGTGTTACCTGGTCGTCCGGACGCCGGTTCGCACGGCTGAAGACCCACCCGGTGGGCCTAGGGCGCCGATCAGGTAACTATAAGTATCCTCCCGCACGGTGGCACGCTTCGATTGACGCCAGCCACCGGAGAAGATCGGCGCGAGTTTGTCGTTGTGTACGCTTTTGCGGACAAAAAGCGTACACAACGACAAACTCGCCTGGATCATGTCCTGTGCGGGTGGTCGTGGATGGGATCTGCGCTGCTTGACCGGCGCTCTGGTGGGTGGCAGCGGGCTGGCCGGCTGGCGGGCTGACGGCGCTGGGCGGCCGTCAGCGGGTCCGCGCGGCACCGAGTACGGGCTGGTCCGGGCAGCCGCTCAGAATTTTGATCATTGCTTCTCGCTCGGCCATCTCCATCCACAGGCCGTAGCGGGCCTTCACTCCGATCTGTCGGGCCACGTACCGGCAGCGGTACCCCCGGTTCGGGGGCAGCCACCGCGCGGCGTCGTCGTCGCTTTTCTCCTGGTTCGTCGGGCCGTTGACGGCGAGCAGGTTCTCCGGGTCGTTGGCGAACGCCAGCCGCTTGTCCGGCGACCAGAAGGCGGCCCCGGTCCGCCAGGCGTCCGCCAGCGCCACCACATGGTCGATCTGGATGGCACTCGCGGACCGTGAACGGTCGAAGCGGACGATCCGGTTGGTGTACGGATCCCTCAGCTCGCCGGTCAGCACGATGCACAAGTTCCGTCCCACGGTCACCAGCGTCAGGTCGCGGTGCAGGATGTCGTTGCGCGTGTCGCAGCCGTTGTTGTCAACGTCCGACCAGGCGGAGCCGAACTCGTCCCGCCGGTATGGCGGTGATGTTGTGGCCGGGTGCACCGGGACCGACTGGAGGGTGGCAACGGCGGTCCCGACGGTGACGACCTGGCCGCGCCCGCCCGCCCCGGCCGTCCCGCCGGTGCCCGTGGGGGATCCCGTGTCGTCGAGCGTCCCGCAGCCGGTCAGGGCGAGAAACACGCTGAGGCAGAGCGCGACAGCCGTCGGCAGGACCCGCGCCCGGCCGTCGGCGGGAAC
>NZ_CEVIVD010000235.1:0-1991 GCF_982290655.1 Protofrankia sp. CiP1_Cm_nod3 | reverse complement strand
GCCGCGGACCGCCGTGCTGCTGGGTGCGGTGCCGCGGACCGTGTTGTCTCGGACCGCGTCTCCGCCGACCGTGGCGCTGTGTGCCGCGTTCGCGCGGGCCGTGACGCCGGCACCCGAGGTGCCGCCCCGCCCCCGGCGCCGCCCTGCTCCCTGGTCCGCGCTATGCCTTGGTTCTGTATGGCCTGGTTCTGTATGGCCTTGCTCCGTGGGGCTCCGCTCCGCGGGGCCTTGCTCCGGGAGGCCTCCGTCCGCGCGGTGTCGGTCGTGCTCCGCCGGCGGCTGGGAGCACGGCGCTGACGCGGAGGGCACGGCGAGGGTCATAACGCCAGTTTCCCGCTGTCCGGCGTCCATGCGGTGTCATGGCACCGGTTGTGGACGGGTGTCCCGCGGACGCGTCCGCTGATGGATGCGGGCACCGGCCGGACCATGACCGATGGTGACCGCGAACGGTCGTGGGGAGCCGGCCGGTACCGTCAGATCACGGCTGGCGGATGCGGCGCGTTGTTCGCCATCGGACGGCCCGCGGCATCCCAGGCGATCATCCCGCCGTCCAGGTTGCGGGCCTGCCAGCCGGCGCGGTGCAGGTAGGCCGTGACCGCGGCCGAACGCTGCCCGGAGCGGCAGACCACCACCACGTCCCGGTCGCGTGGCACCTCGTCTATACGCTCGAGGAGTTCACCCATGGGGATGTGGACCGCGCCGGCGACATGCCCCGCGTCCCACTCCTCCGCCTCCCGGACGTCGAGGAGCAGCGGCCCGACGCCCGGTGTGACCGTCGCCGGAAGTTGATCTACTGTGACCGAAGGTATCTGATCCGAGCCCACGCGGCCATCCTGCCATCTGCCCGGTATCCCGCGACGTTGCCTACCGGACAGACGACTACCGGACAGGCGGCCATCGTGCGGGCGGCCATCGTGCGGGTGGCCATCGCCGCTCAGGCGGCCGGTGAACATTGCGTGGGACATGATCCCGGGGATTTGGGCCTGCCGGCGGTGCGGGAGAGGCATGACCATTCCGTCTTTGGTCCCTCGGCCGGCCGGCTGTGGTCACGAGGGCGCTTTTTCGCCCGCGGCGGCCACGCGTGTGGTGGGACCGTGATTACCGTGGAATCGCTCGATGTCGAATCATCAGGATGCGGAGCGGACGGGCCCTGGCTCACCTGCCCGTGGTGCGGCGGGATCGTGCCGTTGGCGCACCTTGTCCCCGGGGACGACGAACCGTATGCGCGGGTAGCTGTCTGTGACTCGTGCGGACGCCGAGTCATGTTCCTCTCCCCGGCCGACCCCACGGCCTGACCCGCCCACGCCCCGTCACCGTGCTCTCGTCGGGCAGGCGGAGGAGTGCGCGAGCGGAGCGGTGGCGTGGTTCTCGTCCCCTCATCCCACGTTCTCCGCGTCACGGCTTCGCTCGGTGGCGCTGCTGGTCCGTCTGACGGGGCGGCGACCAGTGCGTGGTCGTCCTCGAGGGCTCCTCGAACGCGCCTGCCGCCCGGACGTGTCTCAGGCGGTGGGTTCGGCGCTGGCCGGGGTGGTTCCGGTGGGGGCGGTCCGCGCTGGCTGCGGCGTCTCCACCCGTACGACGTAGTCCTCGATCACCGGGTTGGCGAGCAGGGAGGCGGCGAGCTGGTCGATCCGGGCGAGGACGTCGGCGTCGGCGTCGCCGTCCACCTCCAGCTCGAAACGCTTGCCCTGGCGTACCCCGGCGATGCCGGACACGCCCAGGCGTGGCAGCGCGGTGAGTATCGCCTGCCCCTGCGGGTCGAGGATCTCCGGTTTCAGCATCACGTCCACAACGACCCTGGCCACGTCTGAAGACTGTATCGGTGCGCCGCGCCGGACCGAGCCCGGCCGGCACCGCCGGCTGACCACCAGCCCATCCCAAACCCCCACCAGACGGCCGTGCACCCCGCCTTGATCAAAGAGAGTGAGTAGACAAGTGGCTGCTGTGGCAGCCATTTGTCCCCTCGTTCGCATGATTCAACGCTTGGAGGA
>NZ_CEVIVD010000234.1:1526-4911 GCF_982290655.1 Protofrankia sp. CiP1_Cm_nod3 | reverse complement strand
CACCCACACCACGGCCACCCACACCCCGCCCGCGGCTGCCCCCGACAGCACCTGAGCCGCCCGGGGCAGCCCCGCGGAACACACCCGCCGCCAGCCAGAGCACGCGGTCAGCCAGGCAGATGGGCGTAGACGACCTCGTTGTCAGGGCCGATGCCCAGCCGGCCCGCCGCGACGGCGAAACGCTCGGCGTCGGGCAACGTGAACGGCAGTTGCACGTCCGGGTCCGACAGCTCACCGGCAAGATCGGCGAAGGCCGCCCCGGGGATGTGGACACGCTCGTAGTCCGGCCGGCCGCTGGCCGCCTGAAGCCCCTTGACGTCGGGTGGCCAGCTGATGTGCACGGTCGCGTCGAGGACACGCAACCCGGGATCCCCGAGGCGCGCGGCGAGAGCGGCGGCATCGATCAGCGGCGAAAGCGGTCGCGACACACCCGTCAGTATGATATTGCACACCAACCGGCCACCCGGCGTATCAACCGGCCTTAAAGAGCAGCGGGCACGCCCCGGTCCAGCCGAACGGCAGTTCCGCTCACCCGGACAGCCCAGCCCGTACGGCCCGCAGCGACAGGACCGTCCGCGATCACCGTCGGAGGAGCCTCCCCCGCCAGCGCTCTCGACGTGTCCCGGGATTCGCGGCTTCGGACGTTACGCCGGCGATCCGTTTTTCCGATGGCGCCATAGGCGTTCTTGCGGCGCACCGGAATTCATGTGAGCATTTCATCGACATCGTCACCGGATTAGTTCGAAGGATGTTCATCCGCCGGCAGCCGGCGGAGACCGTGACCGCGCAGAATTCCGGCAGGATAATTTCGTGACACCCGTGCCGAGAGAGGGATGTGGACGTGTCCGTTGCGCCGCAGGTTGTCTTCGACGCCTTTCATCCCGCGCACCGATCCAACCCCTACCCGCGGTACGCGGCCGTCCGCGATTTCGCCGCGCTGTACCCGATCAGGCCGGATATTCTCATGGCGACGCGCTACGAGGAGTGCTCGACGGTTTTCACGGACGCGCTGTGGGGCCACGGCTACGAGGCGGGCATCAATCCCTTCCGGCCAGGAGTGGCTCCCGACGACGTGCCGGGGTCGATGCTGCGGATGGACCCGCCGGACCACACCCGGATACGAGGGCTGGTCAAACGGGCGTTCGTCCCGCGCAACACCGAGGGGCTCCGGCAGCGGATCGAAGAGCTCGTCAACGCGCTGCTCGACACGGCGATCGAGGCCGGTGAGGCCGACCTGATGGAGGCGTTCGCGCGTCCGCTGCCGCTCACCATCATCGGCGACATGCTCGGCATCCCGATCGAGGACCACCCGGCCGTCCAGAAGTGGTCGCTGGAGATCGTCCGCGGCACGGACCCGGACATCCTGCAGTCGCCCGAGAGCCTGGCGCGCAGGCCGGAGGCCATGCGGGAGTTCGAGGCGTACTTCGCGGCGCTGCTCGCGCGGCGTCGCGAGGATCCCCGCGACGACATGCTGAGCGGGATGTGCGCGGCCGAGGACCGCGGCGAACTGAGCGCCCGGGAGGCGCTCGGGCTGGCCGTGGGGCTGCTGATCGGAGGATACGAGACCATCTCCGACCTGATCGGCAAGGGTGTCGTGGCCCTCCTGCGCAACCCCGACCAGATCGCGCGCTGGCTCGCCGATCCCGATCTCGCGGCGCCCGCCGTCGACGAACTGCTCCGCTACGAGCCGCCCGTGCAGTTCACCCACCGGGTCGCGCTGGCGGAACGGGAACTGGCCGGGCACACGTTCGCGCGGGGGGACGGCATCGTCGTCCTGACCGCCGCCGCCAACCGCGACCCGGCCGTGTACACCGATCCGGAACGGCTGGACATCACCCGGTTCGCCGGCCCCGCGCCCGCGCCGCGCCACCTGTCGTTCAGCGAAGGGCTCCACTACTGCCTCGGCGCGCACCTCGGCCGACTGGAGACCCAGATCGCCGTGGACACCCTCCTGCGCCGCGCCCCCGGGCTCTCCCTGACCGGCGAACCCGTCTGGCGGGACACGGTCGCTATCCACGGGCTGGACACCCTCCCGGTCCGCCTCCAGGACTGACCACCGACCGGCCAGCACGGTATCCGGCCCACCGCATTCCGAGGAGACCAGTGAGCGCGCACGAAACGGACATCGAGCCGGACGTCGCCACCTCTCACGCCGACGTGCCACGGGTCGTCTTCGACGCGTTCAGCCCCGAGCACTGGCCTAACCCCTATCCCCGGTACGCCGCGGCCCGCGAGGCCGACCCGCTTTTCCCCACTCCACTGGGTGTGCATCTGGTGACCCGCTACCAGGACTGCGCGGCCGTTCTCCAGGACGACAACTGGAGCCACGCCCACGAGGCCGAGCTGTTCCATCCCGGCGTCGACACGCTCGACCTGCCGACCTCGTTCCTCTGGATGGATCCGCCCGACCACACCCGGCTGCGCGGGCTGGTCAGCAAGACGTTCACCCCGCGCACGGTGGCCGACCTGCGCCCCCGCATCGAGCGGCTCGTCACCGACCTGTTCGACGCGATCGTCGAGGCCCGCGAGGTCGACGTGGTCACCGCGTTGGCCTACCCGTTGCCGCTCACCGTCATCGCCGAGCTGCTCGGCGCGCCGGCCGAGGACCACCCGGACCTCCAGCGCTGGTCGGGGGCACTCGCCCGCGGGTTCGACCCCGATCCGCTCCTGCTGCCCGAGGAGCGTGACGCACGCTCCCAGGCCGCCCGCGAGTTCGTGGCCTACTTCCGCGACCTCATCGCCCGGCGTCGCGCCGAACCCGCCGACGACCTGATCAGCGGGCTCGCCGCCGTCGAGGAACAGGGCGACATCCTCACCGAGAACGAGATGCTCGCGACCTGCGTCACGCTGCTGGTGGCCGGGCACGAGACGAGCGTCAACCTGGTCGCCAACGGCATCCTGGCGCTGATCCGCCACCCGGACCAGTACGCCCTGCTCCGGTCCGCCCCGCGGCTGGCGGCGCCCGCCGTCGAGGAGATGCTGCGTTACGACTCGCCAGTGCACATGACCACCCGTCTCGCCCACCAGCGGACGCGGCTCGCCGGGCACACGTTCAGCGCCGGGGACGGCGTCGTGCTGCTCTTCGGCTCGGCCAACCGGGACCCGGCGGCGTTCCCCGACCCCGAACGGTTCGACATCACCCGGTACGCGGGCCAGACCCCCGCGAAACGTCATCTCACGTTCAGCCTCGGCATCCACTACTGCCTCGGCGCGCCGCTCGCGCGCCTGGAGATGGAGATCGTGCTGCGCGAGCTCGTCCGGCGAGGAATCACGATGACGCCGCTCACGGACGACCTCGCCTACCGCCGGAACCTCGTCCTGCGCGGCATCGCCAGCTTCCCGGCCCGCTTCGAGCAGCAGAACAGCACCGCGGTGCCGTAGCACG
>NZ_CEVIVD010000234.1:0-1146 GCF_982290655.1 Protofrankia sp. CiP1_Cm_nod3 | reverse complement strand
CCCTCCCCCGAACCGAACACGCGACACGCGACCCAGCGTGAACACGCGACACGCCCACGGACACCGCGCCCCGACCAGGGGCCCCACGCACGGTGGCCGATGGCGTTCCGGTCGGGATGGGCGCCGTCGTGCCCAACAGGGCAGGTGTCAGTGTGGGTCCTACCGTGGCCGCCGAGACGGTGGTGCCGGCGGGATGAGACGGCGAAGCTACCCGGGGATGATGGCGAGCGGCAGGTCGGTGCGGGGGAAGTCGTCGCCAACGCAGAGCAGCGGCTCCCGCGCGACGCTGGCGGTGGCGTAGGTCAGGCAGTCCCCGAAGTTCAGCGCGGCCGGGTGGCGGCCCTTGCCGTACCGAAGGTACGCGTTGAGCGCGACCGGCCAGTGCGCGTCGGTGAACGCAAGATCCCGCATGCCGCTTTCCTGGCAGAACCGCGCGAGCAGTGACTGCCCGAGGACACCAAGCCGCGCGGTGAGCACGATTCCGGTCTCGACCAGCGTGGGTGCCCCAACACCTGGGGGGCCGTCGGCGGTGGCGAGCTGGTCGAGGAGAGTCTGCCATCCTGGTTCGCGCAGCAGGATAGCCACGATGGCGGAGCTGTCGACGATCACACACCCTCCGGGCCGTAGCCGAGAATCCGCTCCCGTTCGGCCTTGGTCAGCGCGTGCCCGAGCGTGCCCTGGGGGATCTGGGGCCATGCCTCGTCCGTGAGGAAGCGCAACAGCCGCGTGCCGCGGTCCGTCGTTGCCCGCTCGGCGGTGAGTCTCGCCCACCGCTCCCTCAGCGCCACACTGATTGCCCGGGTCTTGGTCTCGCCAGCCAGCGCCGCGACATCGGTGGCCAGCTGTTCGGTCTCCGGATCCTTGATATTCAGGGCCATGGTGGAACTCTACCTTCGATGGTGTATTTCTACCATCACTGGTCGATTGTAGTCCGGGCCGATGGCCGAGCTCGACGAGCGCCGGCCCCGGCCATCGGCCGTCAGACGGCAACCGGGACGGGTCGCCGAGCCCACGGAACCGTTCCGCGATGCGTGCTGCCGGCCCGGTCCACGGTCAGCCCCACCGGCCAGCCAGGCCCGCTTTGTGTGGCCTCACCCGGGTGGCCCACCAGCGGCGGGAGCGCCCATGATCATCGTCTGAGAAGTC
>NZ_CEVIVD010000233.1:4380-5182 GCF_982290655.1 Protofrankia sp. CiP1_Cm_nod3 | reverse complement strand
CGATGTGGGGGGTGTCTGTGAAGGCGGACCAGTATCCGGCTGGACGATATCCGCAACCAGGTCAGGCAGGCCGGCGACGACGGCAACGGACAAGAGCGCTTTGATGCTCACGGCGATGCCGATCGCGCTACTTGCTAGGCCGACGATGATCACAGCGCCGCCCATGAATTGCCAAAAGGGCGTCTGGTCTTTGTCTGGTGGGTCCCGCTGGATCGTGTCGAGGAGGTGTTGCATGTCCTCGCGTAGCTCGTCGGCCTGCGCTCTGTTCTCGATCTTCTCCAGGATCGAGTCCACTATCTCGACGGCTTGGCGTCGCGCGTTGACGAGAATCGCGTCCTGGGTAGGGTCCGCTGGGTTCCCCGCCAGCTGGTAGCCGACCTCCTTGAGCCTTGTGCGGAGGGCGTTCAGGTAGGCGGCCTCGTCTGCGGGCGTCACGGGTTGATCGTAACGAGTGCCGGTCGGGGGCGAAACCCGATCCAGAAAATGAGGCCCTCGGATGCCCACGTGCTGTCGTCGCGGGCCCACGATAGGTCAGCGGCAGGTTGCAGAGCCCGTTCCTGGCGCGCCCTCCCGAGATAGATCATCTCTGTGTCCTGCGGGGAAAGTTGACTAGAGATCTTCGAGGAATGCCAGCAGCCTGTCGGGAGCACGGTAACGGCCGGGGGTGGTGTCGGGTGGTTGGGTGCGGGCGAGCGCCCGCTCTTTCTGGGTCATGTCGGCATGTAGGTAGCGGTCGGTGGTGGTGACGTGGGCGTGTCCGAGCCAGAGGGCGATGACGCTCTGGTCGACGCCTGCGAGGAAA
>NZ_CEVIVD010000233.1:2177-3835 GCF_982290655.1 Protofrankia sp. CiP1_Cm_nod3 | reverse complement strand
CCGGTAGGCAGCAATGTTCCAGGGGTGTTGAGTAGCGCCATGGGAGAAGATCGGCTGGTAGCTATTCGTCAGGGCTGGTAGCTACGGTCACGGACGAGTTCAGCGGCGTAGCGGTGCCAGGTGCCCCCGGCCTGGGCGGTCCAGCGGGCGGCGGTGGTCGGGTGCATCGAGAGCATGTCGGCCAGGACGGCGGTGGGGAGTTCGGCGGCGAGCTGGGTTATCGCGGCGCGGCGACCGGCGACCGCGGAGACCCCGAGCGTGCGTAGACGCTCCCCGAGCCGGGCGGGGGTGATCGGTTGTCCGGGGAGCAGGCCTGGGAACAGCCAGCCGGTCGTGCCGGGTGAGCCGACGCCGACGTGGGGACGGCCTTCGTCGCGTAGCCGCAGGACCAGGCTGGCGAGCGGCTCGGGCAGGGGGATGCGTTCGGTGCCGATCTGCAGGTGCACGGTGTCGCTCGACGGGTGGACCTGGCTGGTCGTGAGCGCGGCGATGCGGGAGAGGTGCTGGCCGTAGAGGAGGAGGAGCGCACCGGCGACCCGGTCGGTCAGTTCGACGGTGTCGTCGTGCAGGAGCCGGGCGAGCAGCGCGATCCGCTTGTCCTCGCTGGTGGCCGGGCCGGTTGGTCGGGGGCGGGCGGGGACCGTCAGCGCTCGGGTGTGGCCGCGCCCGGCGGTCCAGGCGAGGAAGTCGCCGACGTCGTGGGCGGACGGGCCGCCGCTGGTCAGCCAGAGATCGACGGTGTGCTGGTCGAGCTCGGCCAGGGTGGTGCCGCGGTCGTGCAGCCAGGCGAGGAACGTGATCGTGACGTGGACGAGGTGGCTGGCGCGGGCGGTCACCGTCCGGGGGCCGCGGGAGTGTTCCGCGCGGCGGCGCAGGCGGCGCAGGACCCGCCAGGTGGCGTAGGCGGTCGCGACACGTCGGTGTTCGGGGGGTTCGACGTCTGCGAGCCGGCGGGCCAGGCGCTGTTCGGCGCGGGCGAGTGCCTCGTCGCGTGCCGGGAGTACCTGGTGGGCGACGAGCAGGGTGCGCAGGTAGTCGGCTGCGCCGCGGCGGGGATGGGCGTCGAGTGCCTCGTGGCTGGTGGGCAGCCGGCCGGCGGCCAGGTCGGCGAGCAGCGCGCTGGCCGCGCCGGTGCGCAGCCAGTTCAACGCGGTGTAGGGGTTCGGGGTCGCGCAGATCGCCTCGGCCACGGCGGCGAGGTGGGCCGGGACCTGCCCGTCGGCGGCGAGCAGCACGGTCGTGCGGCGTCGCAGGGAGCAGGTCGCGCAGCGGCCGGCCTCGAAGAGCTTGTCCTCGAGGCCGCAGTCGACGCAGCGGTGGGTGACCGGCAGACCGGCGCAGTCGGCGCAGGTCGTGGCGTCGACGCCGGGGGGATGGACGAGGCGGCGGGTCTGGCCGCAGGACGCGCAGGTGCCGCGGTGGCGCAGCGCCGCCGTGTAGCACGGGTCGCAGACCGGCCCCTCGGGCCAGCGGACGGCCGGTGGCCGGGTGGCACCGCAGCGGGCGCACGGCAGCGCGCGCCGTGGCGTGCACCTCTGGCAGAGCGGGGCGTCGCTGCTGGCGAACGCGCAGGGCCGCCGCCGCCCGCAGACCGCGCAGACCGCCTCCGGGAGCGTGAAGCAGTTCACGCAGATGTCGGGCTGGCCGTCGTGCGCGCG
>NZ_CEVIVD010000233.1:0-2150 GCF_982290655.1 Protofrankia sp. CiP1_Cm_nod3 | reverse complement strand
ACCGGCTGGCCCTGCCCGTCGCGGCCGGCTACCGGTTTGACGATCCCGCAGCGCACGCAGGCGGTTGCCCGGGCCCGGTTATGGCAGCGTGAGCACAGCCCCTGCCCGTCGCCCTGGCGGGTCAGCGGACGGCCGGTCGCGCCGCAGCGTGCGCATGTCGGCACCGGCAGCGCGCCACCTGCCGCGATCAGCGTCTCGACGAGCCGTCCGACCGCCGGTGGCGCGCCGACGCTCAGCGCGGCCGGGTCCGTGGCCAGCGCGTCCGCGAGGTGCCGCAGGCTCGCGCCGCTGACCGCGCCCACCGCCGCGGCGATCACGTCGGCCGGTAGGGCCGGGTCGGCGGCCGCCACCGCCGCGGTCACCGCCACCCGGCGGGCCGCCACCTTCTCGAGCCGAGACGCCCAGGGGCCGGTCATGACCCGCTCTGCGGGCCGGGGACGGCGGTGATCTCGGCGCGCCGGGGCCGCAACGGCATCACGACCGGCGAGGACACCGCCCGCGGCGCCGTCGTGGCCGGTGCCGTCGTGTCCGACGGTGCCGTGTCCGCCGGTGCCGCGGACGCACCGGGGTCGGCGGCGCGCCGGGGCCGGCCCCGGTAGGGCTCGACGAGGTCCCCGGGCGCGCAGCCGAGGATGTCGCAGAGCGCGGCGAGTGTCACCAGCGACAGCCGCTCCGGGACGCCGGTCACCAGCCGGTAGACCTGCTCGCGCGAAAGCCGGACACCCCGCTCGGCGAGCAGCGGGACCAGCGCCGTCGTCGCGAACAGCCCACGCTCGGCCATCAGCTTCCGCAGATGCCAGTAGTAGCCGACCTGCGCGCTCACCGGTCCTGCGTCCCGGCCACGGCGTGCAGGACCGCCGCGAGCGCCGCGGTCAGCATCCGGTTCTTCGCGTCCGTACCGACGGTGGTGTAGGTCGCGGTCGTCGAGGCCCAGGAATGGCCGACCTGCTGCTGGACGAACAACGGATCGACCCCATCCTCGATCAGGTGCGAAACGTACGAATGCCTCAGACAGTGCACGGACAGCTCGGCGGGCAGCCCCGCCGCGGCCCGCCACCGGGCGAACCGGTCGTCCACCGACCGGGTCGAGATCCGGTTCCCGCGCTCGGTCAGCCAGACCGCCGGGCCGGCCGACCCCGGGAACTGGGGGCGGACCACCGTCAGGTACTCCTCGAGCACCCCGGCCGCCCACGGGAACACCGTCGCGACCGCGCGGCGCCGCGGCGGACCGCCCCGCATCGCCTTGCCGAACCGGACATGGCAGACACCCAGCGAGCCCAGCTGCCGCGCGGCCGGGTTCGTCGAGAAGTCGGCGAGGTCAAGCTGGACCGCCTCCGCCCGGCGCAGCCCCCAGCCGTAGATCACCTTGAACATCGCCGCGTCGCGGAACGCCGGCAGCCAGCCCTTGCGCCGGCTGCCCGCCAACTGCTCGACCCAGTCGTCGGCCGCGTCGAAGAACGCCTGCAGCTCGGCGCGCGTCAACGGCCGCCGCTGCGGGCGGCCCTCGTGGTCGGCGACGTGCGTCGCCATGTTCTCGTCGTGGCAGATCCGGCTCGGCGCCAGGCCGACCCGCTGCTCGCACTCGGCGACCCAGCCATACCGCGGGTCGCACGCGTAGTCACAGAACATCGCGACCGCGCCCTGGTAGTTGCGCACCGTCGAGTGCGCCCAGCCACCGGCGGCGACCCAGCCCTCCAGCTGCGCCGGCGTCCACGTCCACGGCCAGCTGCCGCTGGCCGCCTGGAAACGGCGCACCACCCGTTCCCGGCCATCGATCAGCGACGAGCTCAGCCGGCGGCTGACCTGCTGCCGGCGGAAACCTGCCAGCATCTCGTCGAACAGCACCGGCTCCGCCCGCAGCGGTGTCGCGCCGTCCACGAGCGCCAGCGCCGCCGTGCCCGCGGTCCTCGACCGCATATCAGCGTCTCCCTACGCGTTGCGCCAGCCGCCACATCGCGGCACCGAACGCAACGTCACCAGACGCCGCAATCTGTCATCGAATGCATCGAAGGAGTAATCACAGCAGGTCAGACGGCATGTCGCCCATGTCGTCAGCCCGCGCGAAGAAACCCCACGGGCACAGAAACTCCTGCTCGCGGGCGATCACAGAAACTGCCGAATGTTGCATTGGATGCAACATTGCCCAGTTG
>NZ_CEVIVD010000232.1:0-4628 GCF_982290655.1 Protofrankia sp. CiP1_Cm_nod3 | reverse complement strand
ATCTTCGGGATCAGCCCCTCGTACGTCAGGTTGACACCGTTGACTTTGATCTTGGTAGGCTCCTTGTGGAGGAGGTCGTGGAGCTCCTTCCCGGTGTACCCGCGGATCGGCTTGTCCGGGTCGAGGAAGCCGCAGCCGCTGAAGATGCGGCCGTACCAGCCGTCGACGCCGTAGCCGGGGATCGTGAGCGCACCCTCGTTGAGCGACCTGCTGTCGTCGTAGAGCGCGGACAGGTCGAAGCCGGTGACCGTTCCCCGGCCCTCGCAGCGCGGGCACATGCCGCCGGTACGGGTGAAGGTCCGCGTCACGGTTCTGCCGGCGCCGCGTTCGACCGTGATCGCCCCGCTCGCGCGGACCGAGGGGACGTTGAAGGAGAACGCGCCGGGCGGGCCGATGTGCGGCTGCCCGAGCCGGCTGAAGAGGATGCGCAGCATCGCGCCCGCGTCGGTGGCGGTGGCGACCGTGGAACGGGCGTCGACGCCCATCCGCTGCTGGTCGACGATGATCGCGGTCGTCAGCCCCTCGAGCACGTCGACCTCGGGCCGCGCCAGCGTCGGCATGAAGCCCTGCACGAAGGCGCTGTAGGTCTCGTTGATCAGCCGCTGCGACTCCGCGGCGATCGTGCCGAACACCAGCGAGCTCTTGCCCGAGCCGGAGACACCGGTGAACACCGTCAGCCTGCGCTTCGGGATCTCGATGCTGACGTCCTTGAGGTTGTTCTCGCGCGCGCCCCGCACCCGGATCAGCTCGTGACTGTCGGCAACGTTCCTGCCGGCAGCGTGCGGCGCGGGCGATCGCGGGCCCGTCCTCGTGGCCATGCTCATCCTGTCTTTCATCGGTTCATCGGTTCATCGGTTCATCGGTCCATCGGCGTACCGGTGCATCGGTGCCGGCGGCCGCCTGACGGCCGCCACCGGCGTCGTGCGCGGGCTCCTTCACGCTAGGTGCGGCTCGGGGGCTGGCGCTTCTCGATTCCTGACCGGTCTGGTGGCCTGTTTCGCCACGCAGGACGGCATCCCCGCCGTCGCGCGCGCCGCCTGGCGCCGGTAGGCGTTCGGTGGCATACCGACCAGTTCGGTGAAGCGGCTGCTGAAGGTGCCCAGCGACGAGCAGCCGACCGCGAAACAGACCTCGGTGACGCTGAGATCGCCACGACGCAGCAGCGCCATCGCGCGCTCGATGCGCCGCGTCATGAGATAGCTGTACGGCGACTCGCCGTAGGCGCGGCGAAACTCACGGCTGAGGTGCCCGGCCGACATGTGCGCGCCGCGGGCGAGCGCCTCGACGTCCAGCGGCCGGGCGTACTCCCGGTCGATCCGGTCGCGGACGCGCCGCAGCCGCGCGAGGTCGCGCAGGCGCCGCTCCTCGGCGGCTCCGCTCGTCACCTACGAGATCGTGCCACGTCGTGCCGGAGCCGGCGTCGTTTACTCGTCCCAGTTGCCGATGCCGCTGAGCTGTCCGATCCGCTCGGCCGGCAGGCCGGTCAGCGCGGCGACGGATGGGTGGGCGAGCTGTCCAGCGTCCAGCACCTGGCCCCGCCTTGGTCCCTTCCGCGTCGAAGGTGTCGGCCGTCAGGTCGTCGAGGGACCGGATGGGCGTGTGCCTCTCGCGGCCAGGAGTTCCTCGACGGTGACCTGAGGGCGCAGCAGCGGATACAGAGAGGGTGTCCGGTCTCCGGAGTGCTCATGGACGAGGGCCTCCTCGCCGGTGTTTCCGGCTGGCTGCGAACCAGGACCAGCATACGGCGGCGTGCAGGTCGCGACCCGTGACCGGCCGCAGTCCGAAGAAACCGTCGCCTTGTCGCACACCGGTAGACGTCGGGCATTCGGCACCACCACGCCGACGGCCCGCGACCGCAAAGAGTGGCCGTCGTCGACCCTGAGAAGGGACCCGTCCTGGCAATCCTAATTTACGACCGAATTCTCGACTCGACCGAATTCTCGACTCGACCGATGAGCGGGCCGCCAAACTGGTGACCGAGCCGGTAACCGAGCTGGTGACCAATCTGGTGACCAAGTACCCGACGCCCACTCCCTGCCACTTTTAACCTATATCGTACCGGGGGGCTTGCGGCAAGGCCCGGGTCGTGCCGCAGAATAGCCGGCCGAGGCCAGGAGCTGCGGAAACGGGAGTCGCGGAATGCGTGTGTTGTTGTCGACGTATGGGTCGTGCGGGGACGGCGGGCCGCTGGTGGGACGCGCGGCGCGGCTGCGGGCGCTGATGGCGTGCACCCCTTGACCACCAGCGCGTTCGACCTTCCCTACCACCTCGCCGCCAAGGCCGGCCCGACGCTGATCGCCGGCGACGAGCAACACTTCGCGGCCATCGCGGAGAGCCTTGAGCAGTCGATCGCCGACCTGTCCGACCGCCTCGATGCCGCGCGCAGGGCGCCCGGTGGCACAGGCCAGCAGGCGATGGACCGGGACATGGAGGTCCACCGGCTGACCGCCCGCCTGCGCGTCCTGCGTCGCTTCGGCCTGGACCTGTGCCTCGGGCACATCGTCAGCGCGGACAGCCCCGAGCCCGTGTACATCGGACGGCTCGGCCTCACGGACAGCGCGGGCCGTCGGCTGCTGCTCGACTGGCGCGCGCCGGCGGCCGAGCCGTTCTTCGGAGCGACCCACGCCAACCCGATGGGCCTGGCGAGCCGCCGCAGGTATCGCTGGACCCGCGGCCGGATCAGCGACTACTGGGACGAGGTGTTCACCATGCTCACCTCGGATGGGTTCGAAGGGCACAGCGCGCTCGACGACCAGTCCGCCTTCATCGCCAGCCTGGGCGGCGACCGGTCGCCCCGGATGCGGGACGTGCTCGGCACCATCCAGGCCGACCAGGACGCCATCATCCGCGCGGGATCCGACGGCGCTCTCGTCGTCGACGGCGGTCCGGGCACGGGGAAGACCGTCGTCGCCCTGCACCGTTCCGCCTACCTTCTCTACCGTGACCCGCGCCTCGGTCACCGCCGGGGCGGCGTGCTGTTCGTCGGCCCGCATCAGCCTTACCTGGCCTACGTCGCCGACGTCCTGCCCGGCCTCGGCGAGGAGGGCGTGCAGACCTGCACCCTGCGGGACCTCGTCGCCGAGGGAGCCGCGGCAACGGTCGAGACCGACCCGGACGTGGCCCGCCTGAAGTCGTCCGCGGACCTGGTGAAGGCGATCGAGACGGCCGTGAGGTTCTACGAGGAGCCGCCCACCAGAGGGATGACGGTCACGACCGACTGGTCGGAGATCTGGCTGGGCGCCGACGCCTGGGCCGAGGCGTTCGAAGCACCAGACCCCGGCACCGCGCACAACGAGGCGCGCGAGCAGATCTGGGAGGAACTGCTCACGATCCTGATGGACAAGCACGACGTCGAGGTCGACGTCGACGTCCCGGCCGGCCTGCTCCGCCAGTCGCTGCTGCGGAACGAGGAGCTGGTCACGGCCCTCAACCGGGCGTGGCCGCTGCTCGAAGCGGCTGACCTCGTCGCGGACCTGTGGTCGGTACCCGCCTACCTGCGCAGGTGTGCCCCCTGGCTGCGCCCCGCCGAGATCCGGAAGCTGCGGCGCGAGGACGCCCGGGCCTGGACGGTGTCCGACCTGCCACTCCTGGACGCGGCACGGCAACGGCTCGGCGACCCGGGGGTGTCACGGCGCAGGCGTCGGCGGGGCGCCGCCCTCGCCGCCGAACGCGAGCGCGTGGCCAGGGTCGTCGACCACCTGCTCGCCGCCGACGACGACGGTGAAGGCGTGGTGACGATGCTGCGCGGAGAGGACCTGCGGGACGCCCTGGTCGACGAGTCCGGGCTGCCCGTTACCGGCCCGGACCCGCTCGCCGGCCCGTTCGCGCACATCGTCGTGGACGAGGCGCAGGAACTGACCGACGCGGAGTGGCAGATGCTGCTGCTGCGCTGCCCGTCCCGCAGCTTCACCATCGTCGGGGACCGCGCCCAGGCCAGGCACGGGTTCACACAGCCGTGGCGGGAACGGCTCACCCGGATCGGGCTCGACCGGATCAGCCTGGCCTCCCTGAGCATCAACTACCGGACCCCGGAAGAGGTGATGGCGGAAGCCGAGCCGGTTATCCGGGCGGTGCTCCCGGACGCCAACGTGCCGGTGTCCATCCGCGGCGGCGGCCTCCCCGTCGTGCACGGATCCGTTTCGGAGCTGGGCTCGATCCTCGACGCCTGGCTCGCCGCGCACGCCGACGGGACCGCCTGCGTCATCGGCGATCCCACGTTCCGGGCGACGCCCCGCGTCCGGTCGCTGCCCCCGGAGCTGTCGAAGGGGCTCGAGTTCGACCTGGTCGTCCTCATCGACCCGGAGACGTTCGGCGACGGCATCGAAGGAGCGGTCGACCGCTACGTCGCGATGACCCGGGCGACCCGGCAGCTCGTCATCCTCACAAGCCCCTGACGCCGGCCAGAACAACATGATCGCCATCGGGCGACCATGAAGGGCTCAAGGAGACAAGCCTGGTGCTGTCATAACGACAGCGGATTCATATCCTTGTCTTTTCGCTGCTTATCCCCAGGACCCGTTGTTGCTGTCGGTTCCTGCTCGTAGTACCGCCAGTTGCTGGCGGCACTGGGCGCGTTTGGTGTCCACCCCGGGTTCGCGGGGTCACATGGTAGGTGACGCCGTGGTAAT
>NZ_CEVIVD010000231.1:0-4652 GCF_982290655.1 Protofrankia sp. CiP1_Cm_nod3 | reverse complement strand
TCAGCCAGGCGAACGACCGGCGGTGCGCCAGCCGCCACCCCGCCGCCAGCCCGGCGACGGCGAGGAGCACCAGGCCCAGCCCGGCCAGCCCCCACCGGTCCCGGATCACCAGCACCGTCAGCAGCAGACCCACCAGCACCGGATGCCGCAGCACAAAGAGCAGCAGCCGGGCGCACATCCGCCCGGCCAGCCCGACCAGCACCACCCACAGCGGCACGTCGACTCTCGGATGCCGGGTCGGCACGTCGGGAAACGGCCGGGAGCCGTTGATTCTGGCCATGACAGATCACACCCACCCTGCATCGCACGAAAAAGAAACGGAAAGAAAGAGGAATCGGCGGACCGGAACCGGCGGAGCGCAAAGAAAGCTCAGACGGCCGTCCCGGTACCCGGGAGAGGCGTGCTCAGGCCGCTGTCGTGGTATCGCTCGTCGAATCGTCGGCGGTGCGGCCTGCCAGCAGCCGTTCGCATTCGCTCAGATAGTCGGTGGCGGCCCGTACCAGCGCCCGCGCGAACACGAGATGATCCGCGGTTACCGTGCCGCCCGACACGGACAGGGACAGGTCGATGTGGCCGGTGTCGACGGTGAGGATCGGCCGTTCGTGCGGGTAGGTGTGGCAGCGCGCCGACCCGTCCGCGCCGACGTGCACGCTGACATGCCCCCACGACCCGGCCGGCATCCGCCCGCCATCGGTGTCCGGGCTGGCTGTTGGCTCGGTCATGCCGCCGCTCCCGTCGAGCCCCGACCACCGGCTGTCGCCCGGACCGGTCGCATACCGGTTGCCCGCAACGCGAATTCCTGCCGCGGCTGGTTACCGTTCGTGCGCACCCACGGGGTGAGCGTCAGCCCGTCGAATTCCACCGGTCGGAACGGCGTGCCCGGCATCGGCTCCGGGGGCACCGGCCGAACCGGCGATGAGATCTTCACCTTTACTTCCGCCGACCCCGCCCGCGCGTTCGGGTCGGCGTCCACCACCCGGGCCACCCACACCAACTCGCCGGTGATCTTGTCCCGCTCCTGCACATCCGGAAGGCCCGCCTTCGCCTTCTCATAGTCGCTGGCCGCCTCCACCCCGAGCACATACGCGCCGTGCGGGAACACGTCCCCGAACGCCACCGGAATCCGTCGCGGTATCGCCATCGCCGTTTCACCTCGCCCTGCGTCATCAGTGTGCCGGCGGCTGCCGGCCATCGGTCGTTGCAGGACATACAGTGCACCGCGCGTGAACCGCTCATCAACCATTATGTGCCCGTAGCATGTGAGGTTCACATAAGCGTGCAGCAAAGACCATGCGTCCGGCAGTGGGTCCCGCTGGGATATATGTGTACCTCACATGCCCTACTGTTTGCTTGACAGCTAAAATCGGCGGCATGGAGGACCAGGAACAGAGATCACCCGTCTACACGGCGCGGGGCGCGATCGGGGGCGAGGACTGGGCCGCGGTCGCCGACGCGGTCAACCAGCGGATGGCAGCCCGCCGCATCGGACAGCAGGAACTCGCCGACATCTCCGGCGTGTCCGTGTCCACCGTGCGCCAGATCCAGCATGGCGGTAAGGGCCGGCGGGTCCAGAACAAGACCCTGACGGCGCTTGCCCGCGCGCTCGACTGGCCCGGCGATCATCTGATTCGGGTGCTGGTCGGTGACCAGGCGCCGGACGTTCCTGCCGGGGCAGCCATGCGGGAGATCCTCGCCGGGATCGACCGCATCGAACAGCAGCTTGCGGACATGAGCCACCGCATGGCCGCCGTCGAGGAACTCGTCACCGCCCAGGGGGCCGGCAGATAAAAGGGCCAGGATCCCCCGATGGCGTTATTACCGCCCGGGATCCTGGCCCTTTGTACCCGTACCGCGAGAGCAGCCTCTGACCGCTCAGTCCGGCGCGGATGACGTCCCGGTCGGCTCCCCGGACAGCAGCCGGTCGAGCGGCCGGAACACCAGTATTACTTCCACATCGCCGAACGCTTCGGCGAACCCGAGCCCGTCCGGAAGCGCTGCCCAGGCCCGCATCACGTCCGCCGGACGATCCGCCGGGTAGATCGTGACCGTGCAAGCACCGTCATCCGGATCAGGCCCGGTCACCGGCCACGGATCGCCAGACGTGATCTCCGGCGGAGCGCTCTCCCGGTCGCCGGTCATCGACCGTTGGCCCGCCGCATGGACCGTGCCAGCGCCGCATCCAGCAGCAGTCGCCCGGCCGCCGGCGCCGTGACGCTGTCCACGAAGAAGAACAGCGGCGTCACCTGAAAGTCGGACCAGCCGCTTTCCACCGCGAACAGTTCCGCCGACGCGGGCGAATCGAACGCGATCGTGGTGTCGCGGACCCGCCGTTCCTCACCCGGTTCGAACCGCACCACCCCGTACAGGACAGGCATCCGCACATCCGTGCCCCCGCCGTCCGCAGTGTTCTTCCTGGTTACCGTCACCGGTCGCATCCCGTCCCGCTCTCGTTATCCGCTGGTTGGATGCCGGCCCGGTCCCACGCAGACCACCGCTCGACCACGGGACGGGGCCGGCTGCGCCTTAGCCTCACGGCGCCGCACGAGCCCACGGAAGATGCCATTCCCATGTGACTCTCGCCTGCGCCCGACGGACAACCCGTCAACGACAGCCACACGCCCCCTCAATAGGTGAGCTTTCCCTACCCGTTGGGCGTAATCCGGGTACTGTCGGCACCAGTCCTGCCACGAGACGTGTCCCTCTCCGGGTCGGAAGGGTGATCAGATATGCCGGCTGTGTCCCTCGGCCCGTACACGGTGTCCGAACGGCTCCTTGCCCGCGACGACATGCGCGCCGCGCTCGCCGCCCGCGACTTCGGCACCGCCTTCCGGCTGATGCGGAAGTACGACGCCGCCAGCCAGGACCGCATCGCCTCTGCGGTCGAGGGTCTCGACCAAAGCCGCGTCAGCAAGATCGTGCACGGTCGGGACCGGGTGGCCTCCCTGGAACTGATCGAACGCATCGCCGACGGCCTGCGTATCCCCGGCGGCATGCTCGGCCTGGCCCGCCGCACATGGGAACCCACCGCACACCCACCGCACGCCCAGGCAGACGTAAAAGCGCCGGTGGTCGACAGCCAGTCGAGCACCGCTCAGCAGCCGGTCACCAACCCCGAGGCAACCGCTCAAGGACTGGTGTACGAACCCTCGGTGCGACGTACCCTGAGCACTGTCGCCGAGCTCGGGAGGGCCGACGTGCGCCGTCGGGACATGCTGCTGCGTTCATCATTCGTTCTCGGTGCACTCGCCGGTCCCAGCCGAGATTGGCTGTTGACCAGTCTGGACGCCGCCGACTCTGGACGGCCCGCCCACGCGGACATGGCCGCGGTCGAGTCCATCCGCAACATGTTCGGTGTGTTCCAGGAAATGGACGTCATCCAAGGCGGCGGTGACATCGCCCGCCGCACCGTCGCCCAGTACCTCACCGAACATGTTCTCCCGCTCCTCCAGGAGTCCCACCCCGAGCCCGTCCGCCAGGCCCTCTTCGAGGTCGCCGCCGAACAGACCTA
Source organism: Protofrankia sp. CiP1_Cm_nod3 (assembly GCF_982290655.1). Lineage (NCBI taxonomy): Bacteria > Bacillati > Actinomycetota > Actinomycetes > Frankiales > Frankiaceae > Protofrankia > Protofrankia sp. CiP1_Cm_nod3. The sequence goes on along the minus strand of NZ_CEVIVD010000231.1, from coordinate 1,144 downwards.
TCTCGCCGGCTGGATGGCGTTCGACTCCGGCCAACACGGCATCGCGCAGCGCTACCTGATCCAGTCCCTCCGGCTCGCCGACGCCGCCGGTAACCGGATGCTTGGCGCCCATGTCCTGGCCGGCCTCTCCGATCAGGCAACCCAACTCGGACACCCCGACGAAGGGCTTCGGCTCGCCCGCGCCGGCCGCCACGGTCTGCGTGGTCTGCGTGCCCCCGCCGCCCTGACTGACCTGTACGTGTTGGAAGCCCGTGCCCTGTCGGTCCTGGGCCGCTCCACCGACACCGCCGCGACGATCGCGCAGGCCGAAAAGACCTTCGATCTCATCAACCCGGCGAACGAACCCGAATGGGCGAAGTTCATCGACGAGCCCTACGTCACCGGGGAGATCGCGAACAGCCTGCGGGACATCGGCGACCCGGCCGAGGCCCACCGGTACGCCCGTCAGTCCGTCGAAGCCGCCCGCAAACAGAATCGCGGACGCCGCGGGGCGCTGAGCCAAACCGTCGTCGCCGTCAGCTTCACCCAGCAGAACGACCTCGAAGGCGCGATCGCCGCCGGCCATCAGGCGATCGACATCGCCGCCGGAGTCCCCACCTCCGCCCGCTACGTCACCGCCATGACCGACCTGCGGAAACGCCTCACCCCGTACCAACACAACACCCACGCGCGCGAACTCGTCTCCCGCATCGACCGCACCGCGCTTGCCGGCAACGCAGCCTGACCACACCGGAGCCGAACCGACGATCAGCGGCGCGGCCCGACGTACGACGCCGGCTATGCCCGAGGCTGACTGACTGCCGAATTCTCCATTTTAGGATCAAGCGCGGTACGAGGCCCGCGCCACGCGACGGCTGCGCGCGGCGCTGGCGCGCCGTGCTCGCCGGCGCGTCGCAGCCTCGCGCCGCGAAAGCCTCACCGGCCGAAACCGCTAGCCCAGCCAGGATCCAAAGCCCCGGCGCCACCGAGCAGGCTCGGTTTTAGGGCCACCAGCGTTGCACACACAGCAGCGACGAGATGACCGCGGCGGCGACCAGGTCGCGCCCTTCCCTGATCGAAAGTGCGGTTGGAAGAACATCGACCACGGCCTTCCGTCCTGCTAATGATGCGGCGGTCAGCGCTTGGGCGAGGATCGGCCCGCGTT
>NZ_CEVIVD010000230.1:4041-5404 GCF_982290655.1 Protofrankia sp. CiP1_Cm_nod3 | reverse complement strand
GCCTCGGCTTCGGCTTCGGCTTCTGGTGGGACGCCCGCCGAGCGCCGTGCGGCGGCCAGGCCCCTCGTCCACAGTTCGCGGCGCAGCGGCGGGTCGAGGACGGGCATGTCGACGGCGAGAACGTCCCGGTCGCCGTCCCACCGGCGCGTGCCGACCACGACGACCGGCGCCCGCAGCCTCGCCGCCAGGTCGCGGAGGGCCGCGGCCTGCTCATGATCGTGGATGTCGGCGGCGACGGCCTGCCCGCCGTCACGGCCGTCATCGGACGCCGCGCCGTCGAGCGCGGATCCGCCGATCACGTAGACGTACCGGCACAACGCGGCCTCCCGCTCGAGCAGCCGGACCACCTCGGCGCGTGCGGCCCACCCGAGCCGCGCGAGGGCCGCGGCGTCCACAGCCCGGGCGCGCAGCCCGAGCCGGCCGCACAGCGCGGCGGCGCAGGCCCGCCGTCCGCTGCCGGGTGGGCCGACCAGGCTGACGACCGGCCAGCGCGCCACCGGCGACGGATGCCCGCGCAGCCGCTCGGCGAGCCGGTCGACCAGCGTGAGGTGGGCTTCCGCGAGCGGCGCCGTCCTGATCTCCCCGAGCAGGCCGGTCACGGCGTCGTCGGTCCGGTTGACACCGAGCAGGAACTCCGCGACCCGGTCGTCGAGAACGAGCGGACGCCCGGTGAACGGCACACCGGGCCCGCCGGCCCCGATCCGCAGCAGCCCGAAACCGATCAGCGGCCGGCCCGTGCCGAAGCTCGCCACCGCCGCGTCCGGCCCCCACCACATCGGCGCCGCCGGTTCGTCCGACGGATCCGGTGGACTGGCCCGCGGCGCGTCAGCGAGCAGCACGGCCGCGAGGGCGGGCGTGGGGCAGCCGCGGGTGACGTCGTCGTGCGCGTAGGCGTAGAGGCGCTCGAACGCCGGGTCGAGGCGCGGCGCCAGGCAGAGCACCAGGCTGTCGCGCTCGAGATCGGTCAGGTCGAACACCGACGCGAGCACGTCCAGCGGGGCGGGCGTGTCCGCGTCGAGGAGCACCTCCCGGATCCGGTCGAGATCGTCACGTAACCGCGTGATGCGGGCGGTGAGGTCCCGCGACCGCGGGTCGACGTCGTGGAACAGCCACCGGGCGTCCGGGCCGTCCTGCGCGAGCAGCAGGTCGGCCTGCTCGTCGCTGATGACCGTGCCGTGCGCCGGGTGCAGCGGATCGCTCCCCCAGCGGGCCCGCAGCCAGCGGATGTGGCGGGCCAGCAGCAGTCTGATCAACGTGAGGTGGGCGCGTAGGAACGCCTCGTGCGCATCGGCCTCGGTGACCGTTCCGGCCGCTCCCGCGGACTCGTCGCGCGCGGCTGCCGGACCACTCGGCGCCGGGCTGT
>NZ_CEVIVD010000230.1:1112-3669 GCF_982290655.1 Protofrankia sp. CiP1_Cm_nod3 | reverse complement strand
ACGGCACCATCGGACACAGCACCGGCTGTCGTCATGGTCATGGCAGCTCCACCGTCGTGCGGTCGATGCTCGACACGCCCGCGGCCCGGACCCGGACCGGTACCGGCGTCGGCGGGCCCGCCTCGGCCAGCAGTGCCGCCGGCACCCGCACCCGCAGGCTGGTCGGTGACGCCTCAAGGTAGGAGGCCGCGGGGACCACCACCCGGCCGATCAACGTCTCACCGGGCTGGCCGGGCACGTGCAGCCGGCTTCCGGTCACCTTCAGGATCCGTCCGGTGCCACCGGGCTCCGCCTCGACCACGACGGCGGCGACGGCCGGGACGATCATCATGGCGGCCGGGGCGGACCGGGCCGGGCCGGCGACCGTCCCGCTGGTGGCGACCGAGACGGTGTGGGTACCGGGCTGGAGCCGGGATTCCGGCGGGATGGGCCGGCCGTCGGGCAGCGCCGCGTCCGGGATCACCACCGCGACCCGGTCCGGCGTCGGCACGGGCGCGGCGGCGAGCGGAAGGTCGATCCCGCCGACGCGGACCAGCGTCCGGCCCGGTGCCGGCGCCAGCAGGCTGGTGCCCTCGACGACGAGCGTGTCGCCGATCCGCGCGACAGGGTGTGCCCGGGGCTGGTCGGCCGCCCCCGCCGGCAGGACCCGCAGCCGGCTGATCGCCGGAGTGCGCAGCGTGTGCACCCGGACCCGCGGGCCGGCGGCCGGGCCCTCACCGACCTCGACCGCCACCGGCGGCCGGGCCCGCTGATCGATCTGGACGACCGTGACCAGGTACGCGGCTGACAGGCGGAACGGCGTGGTCAGCGCCGTCCACACCTTCGTCAGGTCGTCGAGGCCGACCGGATCCAGCGTCACCGTGATCTGTTCGACGCTGTCGGCGAGCCCGGCGGCCAGCAGCGGCTGGTCGACCGGGTCCCGGGTCGAGACGAGGTCCTCGGTGAGGATCGGGGTCTCGTGCAGCACCCGCATGGCGCTGCCGAGCACAAGCTGAGCGCGGCTTTCGTCGTGCGTGTCGCCGGCGCTGTCCAGCACGGAGCCGAACGCGGTCAGCAGATAGTGCAGGTGCAGGGACAGCGGCGGGGAGCCGTACCGGGTCGGCGAGCCGGCGGGCGGGGCGTCGAGGTTCTTCAGGTACGGGCTCTCACTCACCCGGTAGAGGAAGAGGTTGAGCCTGGCCGGTTCGGCCGCCGGGCTCGCGCCGGCCGGCACCGGCCGAGGGGTGCCGACCGTCACCGGCACGTCCGTGACGCCGGGCGGCCGGGCCACCCGGTCCCGCAGGAGCGCACGCAGGCTCGCGCTGACGTCCCTGATCACCTCATGCCCGCTCATGGCGCGTCCCGCTGCCAGGCCGAGTAGGCGCGAACGCCCTGGTAGGCGTCGAAGCCCACCAGGCCGGACGGGACCGGCGCGGCGGCCGGCGTCGCCGCGCGTTCCGCGGCGACGACCGGTTGCGGGAACCGGACCTCGACCGTGTCGATACGCACGGTGGTCCGGCCGGAGCCCGAGCCGGTGAGCACCCCGTCGGCCCGGCGCCCGATGCTCGGGGGCGGCGCCGGCCGGGGCGTGGGCGTGGGCCACGACGTCTCGCCGCGCCCACCGGCCCGCCCGCCTCGGCGCGCCGGATCGCCCACGTCCGCCGCCACGCGAGCCGTGTCGGCGGCCCGGGTGGCGGCGGGGCGTGGCGGTGCGGCGCTGGGCGAGGACGCATCGGCGCGTTCGCCGCGCCGGGAGACAGCACCGGACGGACGATCGCCGGCACCGGCGGACGCGGCCGGACCGCGTTCCACACCCGCGCGCGAATCCTCACCCGGCCCGCGGGAACGCGGACCGCCCCGAACGCCGGGCGACGTCCGCGGCCGGACCTCCGCTTCATTGATCATCGGCGGGACGGCCGGTCCGGCGGCCGAGTCGGGCTGACCGTTCCGGCCGGACGGTCCGGTCCGGCCGCTCCGCTCGGTGTGACGGGGGACGGCGCCCGGCCCGGCCTGCGCGATCCGGCCAGCCAGGTCGGAGGGCCGACCGGCCACGCGTGGCGGCCCCGCCGTGCCCGCCCCGGACGCGGGGCCGCGATCATCCGCGGATCCCCGTGGCGCACCGTCGCGGTCGTCCGTGTCCGGGCGCGCACCGACGGCTGCGGCCGGCATCCCGCCGGCCGGATCGGCCGGCACGCCCACGCGCCCACCGGACGGCTCGTCGCCCACCGCGCCACCACCGGGGCCGCCGGGGCCCGGCGTCGGGCGGGGCGGACCCGGCCGCCGCCGGGGCGAACCGGTCGACGGCTGCGATGCCGACGGCGGCGTCGACGGTGGTGTCGGGGCGTCGAAGCCCATGGACGGCCGAAGAGCGGCCGCGGGCCCTGTCAGGGCGTCCGCGGACCGCGTTGCGGCACCGGCCGAAGCGGCAGGGGGCTCGACGTGCCAGGCCGGCTCGACGCCGGTCCCGCCCGCGTGCACGTCCGTCCCGCCTCGCACGTCCGTCCCGCCTCGCGCGGCCACCCCGCGAGGCCCGGCGGCCGAGCCGCCCACCGGAAGGCCGCCCACCGGAAGGCCGCCC
>NZ_CEVIVD010000230.1:0-859 GCF_982290655.1 Protofrankia sp. CiP1_Cm_nod3 | reverse complement strand
CCCGCTGGAAGATCGTCCGCCCGGTCGGTGCCCGCCCGCCCGTGCTCGTCCCAGGAGCCGCCCGGCGGACGCCGGCTCACGTCGTCGCCGGACGGATGATCCCAGGCGGCCAGCACCGACGGTAGCGCGGGCGGGACGAGCCGCGCGGGCGGACGCGACCCGGCCGACACGTCCCCCGCGGTGGAAGCGGCCGCCCGCTGATCGGCCGCCGGCGCGGGCCGGCCCGCGCCGCGCAGGGCGATCCCCACGAGAAAACGGCTCGCGCCACCGCTCCCGGGCCCCCCGGGCCCGCCGCCACGCACGCCCGCTCGCTCGTTCCCGGGCGCGTTCGCGCCGCCGCCGGCCGGACCGCTCACAGGTATCCCCGGCTGAGCTCGGCGTCGAGAAGGCCCAGATAGCGGGCCCGGGTTCGGGCGGTCATGCTCATGATCTCCCGTTCGCTCCAGTGGTAGTGGTACGCGAGCAGGTGCACCTCCTGGTACAGCCGTCCCATCCGTCCTGAGACCTCGGCGAGCAGGAACGCGCCGGTGTCGAGGACGGTGGCGAAGGCGGCCTGGCAGCGTGGGCAGTCGAGCTTGAGAACTATCTCCGCGTGCGGGTCGAGTTCGGCCATCGCGGCCGCGACCGCGTCGGCCCCCGCGGGAGGGAGTTCGGGCGTCGTCGGGACGCAGCGGCCAAGCAGCGTCGCCGCGGCGGCGTCGGGACGGTCCGCAAGCGCGGCGGCGGCGCGCTGGTCGGCGCCGGTCGGCAGCCGGAACCGCACGGGCCGCGCCACCCCCGGCACATCGATCAGGTACCAGTCCGCTTCCGGCCCCGCCGGGCCAGGAGTCACCCGTCCGGTACCGGGGAGATCGGGGGC
>NZ_CEVIVD010000229.1:4613-5495 GCF_982290655.1 Protofrankia sp. CiP1_Cm_nod3 | reverse complement strand
AGCGAGGGCGGTGCTGTCGGGGGCGGTGCCGTCAGGGGCGGTGTGGACAGCACCTCCTCACGCCACTTCCGGCCCAGCATCCGCACCGGCGCGGGGTTGCAGCTCCGGGCCAGCGCCGCGGCCAGCTCCGGTGCCGTCGGCCGGCGGCCCGGGTCGTCCACCAGAGCGGGCGCGACAGCGACGGCAACCGCGGCCGCGGCCGGCCCGGTGGTGTGCGGCATCGCCGCCAGCAGCAGGCCCGCGAGGTCACCGACGTCCACCGGCGGGGTGGTGGGCGGGCCGCTGAGGCCGACGATGCCCGTCCCCGCCAGCACCGGCCGGCCGTTCGGCTCGAGCAGGACGTCGGCAAGATCGAGCCGGCCGTGCACCACACCCGCGGCATGCGCCGCGGCCAGCGCCTGGGCCAGCGGCAGCCCGACCGTCACCACCTCACCGGGCTCCAGCCGCTCCCGGACGCCGAGCAGCCGGCCCAGGTTGACCGCCCCGTCGACCGGCTCCGACACCACCGCGATCCCCTCGGATGTCGCGATCACGTCGATGACCGGGACGAGATGTGGGTGATCGAGCTCGACCAGCAGGCGCGCCGACCTCATGGCGGCCTCGCGGCCGGCCGCGTCCGGGGGCAGCCTGACCCGCCGGACCGTGCACTCGGCCCCGGTGGCCACGACCCGGCCGGCCCACACGTCCCCGGCGCCGGCATCCCGGACCCGGGCGCGCAGCACCACCCCGGGCACGGGAGGATCGGCCGGGTTCTCCCGTCCACCCCGGGAACCGGCGGAATCGTACATTGAGGTCACAAAAAGTGACGGTAAGCCGAAAAAGCCATTCTGTGCAGCCCTCCCCGGCAAACTGTGGATAACTCGCGCCGCAATCAGGTCCGCA
>NZ_CEVIVD010000229.1:3692-4320 GCF_982290655.1 Protofrankia sp. CiP1_Cm_nod3 | reverse complement strand
CCCGGGTCGGCCCGCTGATCCACCACGCGCTGCGCCTGGCCGGGCAGCCGGCCCGTCCGAAGCTGTGCCTGCTGGCCACCGCCGTCGGCGACGACCCGGCCGCCTACGCGCGCTACTACGCCGCGCTCGCCCGCGACACCCCGCAGGTGCGCGCCTCCCACCTCGCGCTGTTCCCGATGCCGAACGTCGCCGACATCCGCGCGCACCTGCTGGGCCAGGACGTGATCTGGGTGGGCGGCGGCAGCGTGGCGAACCTGCTCGCGGTGTGGCGCGTCCACGGCCTCGATGTGATCATGCGGGAGGCGTGGGAGGCGGGCGTGGTCCTCGGCGGGGTGTCCGCGGGATCGCTGTGCTGGCACGCGGGAGGCACCACCGACTCGTTCGGGCCGGACCTGCGGGCGGTCACCGACGGCCTCGGCCTGCTGCCGTTCAGCAACACCCCGCACTACGACTCGGAGCCGGGCCGGCGTCCGCTCTACCAGAAGCTGGTCGCGGACGGGACGCTGCCGGCCGGCTGGGCCACCGACGACGGGGCCGGCCTGCACTTCCGGGGGACCGAACTGGTGGAGGCCGTCGCCGACCGGCCGGGCGTGTACGCCTGGCGGGTCCAGCGGATCCCGGGCGCGGC
>NZ_CEVIVD010000229.1:0-3287 GCF_982290655.1 Protofrankia sp. CiP1_Cm_nod3 | reverse complement strand
CGGCACAGCCGAAGGCGGCGTGACCGGCGGCGGTACGGCGAATGGCGGCGCGGCTGCCGGTGGTACAGCCGCCGGTGTACGGGAAACGCCGGTCACCCCTCGGGTGCTGCCGGAAGTGTGACGCCCACGGTGTCCTGCCGCGGGAGCTGGGAGGACACCGCAGGTGAGCGTAGCCTCATTTTCATGGAGGTCATGCGCCCAGGCCTGATGCCCTACGACGAGGCGTGGCGGTTGCAGCGCGCGCTGGCCGACCGGCGGATCGCCGACGAGGCGGCCGACACCCTGATCCTCCTGGAACATCCCAGCGTCTACACCGCCGGCCGGCGCACCCAGCCGTGGGAACGCCCCTTCGACGGCACCCCGGTGGTGGACGTCGACCGGGGTGGCAAGATCACATGGCACGGCCCGGGGCAGCTCGTGGGCTACCCGGTGCTGCGGCTGCCCAGGCCGCTGGACGTGGTCGCCTACGTCCGCGCCCTCGAAGAAGCGCTGATCGCGGTCTGCGCGGAGTTCGGGGTGCCGGCCGTCCGGGTGGCCGGGCGCACCGGGGTGTGGACCGCCGACGGGGAGCGCAAGCTCGCGGCGATCGGCATCCGGGTGCGCTACCTGGTCGCCTACCACGGTTTCGCCCTCAACTGCAGCCCGGACCTCGGCGCCTTCACCAGGATCGTCCCGTGCGGCATCTCCGACGCCGGGGTGAGCAGCCTGAGCCGGGAGCTCGGCCGGGCCGTGACCGTCGAGGAGGCCCTGTCCGTCGTGGAACGCCACATGGTCGAGACGCTGACGGCCTTCATCGCCAGGTCACCGAGCGCGACCGGTCTGCCGGTACCGAGCACGACCGGCCCGCCGGCGCCGGGCGCGGACGGCCCGCCAGCGCCCGGCGGCGTGTCGCCGACGCGGGAGCCGGAGCTGGCCCGATGACCATCGACACCACGACCGCCAGCGCCACGCCGACCGCCACCGCGGTCACCACCGCCACGCCGACCGGCACCGCGGTGGCGGTTCCGGCCCCCGAGGGCCGGCGGATGCTGCGGCTGGAGGCCCGTAACACGGCCACGCCGATCGAGCGCAAGCCGCCGTGGATCCGCACCCGGATGCGGACCGGCCCGCAGTACTCCGACATCAAGGGACTCGTCCACGACAAGGGCCTGCACACGGTGTGTGAGGAGGCCGGCTGCCCGAACATCTACGAGTGCTGGGAGGACCGGGAGGCGACCTTCCTCATCGGCGGCGAGGTGTGCACCCGCCGGTGCGACTTCTGCCAGATCGACTCGGGACGCCCCGCGGCCTTCGACACCGACGAGCCGCGCCGGGTCGCCGAATCGGTGCGGACGATGGGCCTGCGCTACGCGACCGTGACCGGGGTGGCCCGCGACGACCTGCCCGACGGCGGGGCGTGGCTGTACGCGCAGACGGTCCGCGAGATCCACACGTCCTGCCCGGGCACCCGTGTCGAACTGCTCATCCCCGACTTCCACGCCCGTCCGGAGCAGCTCGCCGAGGTCTTCGGGGCGGCGCCCGAGGTGCTGGCCCACAACATCGAGACGGTGCCGCGGGTGTTCCGGCGCATCCGGCCCGGGTTCCGCTACGAGCGGTCGCTGGAGGTGCTCCGGCGGGCCCGGGACGCGGGCCTGGTGACCAAGTCCAACCTGATCCTGGGGCTCGGCGAGGAGCCCGCGGAGATCCTGTCGACCATGGCCGACCTGCTCGCCGCCGGCTGTGAGCTGCTGACCATCACCCAGTACCTGCGGCCCACTCCCCGCCACCACCCGGTGGAGCGCTGGGTGCGTCCCGAGGAGTTCGTCGAGCTGCGCGCGCAGGCCGAGCGGATGGGGTTCGTCGGCGTGCTCGCCGGCCCGCTGGTGCGCTCCTCCTACCGCGCCGGCCGGATGTACCAGCAGGCGGTCGAGCGACGCGGCGACGCGGCCGGGAACACGACCGGCAACGGAGCCGGGGGTGAGGCCACCGTCCCGGCCGGCTCCGTCGTCGGCCTCCCGGCCGGCACCGCGACCGGCACCGCGACCGGCACCGCGACCGGCACCGCGACCGGCACCGCGACCGGCACCGCGACCGGCACCACGCACGCCCGTCCGCGGGCGTCCGAGCAGCCCCGTCCGGACACGGGAGGCGTCAGAACGGACATTCCCGCCCCTGGCCACCCGAACTACGCAGAGTAATAAACGCGGTGGTAGGCCCGCCGCGGTGGCACTAGTGTCATCCGGCAGTAACCATTGCGCAGCGAGCAGACCAAGAACGAGATCATGACCGACAGCGCGTCCGACCGGCCTGGGAGATCTACGTGATCCTGCTGAAATCACTACTGACCGCCGTCGAAGAAGTGACTCTTCTCCTCCTCCCCCACGGCGGCCAGCGGACGGCGCGCCGCAACGCCTGGCGCGCCGCCGCCGACCTGCAGGTGGGTGCCGGCCGGCACGGCGAGGCCGGCTGGAAGGTCGTGCGCACCAGGCCGCAGGGCACGGGACGGGTGGCCATCGCGACCGAGCGTTGACCCCCGGCCGGCTCACCGGGCACCACGGATCGAGCCGTGCCCGATCCAGGTCGTAGGCTCGCGGTCATGGCGCGCACAAACAGATCCGGCGGCAGGGCGCCCGCCGCGGCGGGAACCACTGCGGGAAGCGGACGCGGGAAAGGGGCCGAGCGCGGGGCAGGCAGAGCGGGGCGCCTCACACAGCTACGGACGGTGTTCCGGCTCACCCGGCAGCGTGACCCGCACGTGGTGTGGTGGTCACTGCTCGGCCTGGTGATCCCGCTGGGGATCGTCGGCGTGCTGCTCGGGCTCCTCGTCGGCCCACTGTGGACGTGGCTGCCGGTCGGGATCGTGCTGGGGCTGCTCGGCGCCGTGAACGTCTTCAGCCGCCGGGTCCAGAAGACCGCCTACGCCGAGATGGAGGGCCAGCCCGGCGCCGCCGCCGGGATCATCGAACGGATGCGCGGCGACTGGCGGCTCACCCCCGCCGTGGCGGTCAACCGCAACCAGGACGTCGTGCACCGTGTGGTATGCCGCGCCGGCGTAGTGATCATCGCTGAGGGCCGGGGACGCGGCCAGCGCGACCTGCTCGGCACCGAGGTCCGCCGCGTCCGCAAGGTGGTCGGCGAGACGCCCATCCACGACATCGTGATCGGCAGCGGCCCCGGCGAGGTGCCCCTGCCGAAACTGCGGCTGACACTGATGCGGCTGCCCCGCACCCTGCGGCGCGGCGAGGTCGACCCCCTGGCGCGACGGCTACGGGCGGTGACCTCACCGACCCTGCCCATCCCCAAGGGCC
>NZ_CEVIVD010000228.1:1916-5358 GCF_982290655.1 Protofrankia sp. CiP1_Cm_nod3 | reverse complement strand
AGCCAGCGTCACGGAGCCGCTGTGACGCCCCGGAACGCCGCCGGGCGGCGCGGGGCCCGGTCCCGAAAATGCGGTAGGGCGGCGGGTGGCGCGGTAGGCGGCGGAGCGCCGCGCCGCGGCCCCGTACGTACCGTGCCGCTATTCGGAGGCGGCCTGTCGCAGCGAGTTCTTCCGGCTCTGGATGACCTCGTCGACGAGGCCGTACTCGACCGCCTCGTTCGCGTCGAGGATCTTGTCGCGTTCGACGTCCCGGCGGATCTGGTCGGGGCTCCGGTTGGTGTGTCGGGCGAGGATCGTCTCCAGCAGCTCCCGCATCCGCAGGATCTCCCGGGCGTGGATCTCCAGGTCGCTCGACTGCCCCTGGCTCTGACTGGACGGCTGGTCGAGCAGGATCCGGCTGTTGCCGAGGGCGAACCGCTTGCCGGGTGTCCCGGCCGCGAGCAGGACGGCCGCCCCGGAGACAGCCTGCCCGAGGCAGAGGGTCTGGATGTCGGGCCGGACGAACTGCAGCGTGTCGTAGATCGCCATCAGCGCGGTGAACGAGCCGCCCGGGGAGTTGATGTAGAGCGAGATGTCGCGGTCGGCGTCCTCGCCCTCGAGGTAGAGCAGCTGCGCCATGATGTCGTTCGCGGAAACGTCGTCGATCTGCGTGCCGAGGAAGATGATGCGTTCCTTCAGCAGCTTGGAGTAGGGGTCCATCCCGTATTCGCCGCGGGAGGTGCGTTCGATGATGTTGGGCAGGACGTAACGGTTCACAGCGGTGCGTGTCATGTGCTTCTCTCTCGGTTCTCTCGGTTCGGCCGGGTGGTGCCGCGCGGCCGCGGAGGCCGGTGGGGGCACGCCCGCGCGGTCAGGGCCGGGACGGGTGGTCGAGCATACGGGCGGCGGGCGTGGTCATCCACCGCCGAAGAAGGCCCGCCACTGTTCGACGGAACGGGGGCGGAACACCGCGTTGCCGCCGCGCACCGTCGACATCGGCGCGCTGGGCCGCGCCGAGTAGAAGTGGCCGGGGTAGACGACGGTGTCGTCGGGCAGCGCGGCCAGCTGCTGCAGGCTCGCGTACATGGCGTCGGGGTCGCCGCCGGGGAAGTCGGTGCGTCCGCAGCCTTCCAGGAAGAGCGTGTCGCCGGCGACGAGCCGGCCGTCCACCAGGAAGCACTGGCTGCCCGGGGTGTGTCCGGGGGTGTGCAGCAGGCGGATGGGCACGGCGCCGACGTCGAGCACGTCGTCGTGGTCGTGGCCGACGAGGTCGGTGGCGGACAGGCCGGTGGAGCGTCGCACCCACTCGCTCTCGTCCCGCTGCACGTGTACCGGGACCTGGACGCGGGCGAGCAGCTCCGGCAGGCCCGGCAGGACGAAACCGAACATCGCGCCGCCGACATGGTCGGGATGGTGATGGGTGACCAGGGCGCCGGTCAGCCGCATCCCGTCGTCGGCCAGCACCGAGAGAAGATCGTCGACCGCGTACGCCGGGTCGATCACCACCGCCTCCCGGGTCTCCTGGTCCCCGATCAGGTAGGTGAAGTTGACCATCTGGGTTGCCACCGGGTTGCCGACCGCGTAGTCACGTCCGGACAGCAACTGACGAAAGTACAGACGGTTGACCATTGGCCCAGACTACGGCCGGGGCCGGCACCGCGACGGCTGGCCACCCGCAGCCATCACGCGGCCATCATGCCGGGATCCGGCGGCCGGCGGATCCCGGCGATCGGCGCTGGAGCACAGCGGCCGGCGGCCAGCGGCCAAGGGGCCAGCGGCCAGGGGCCAGGGGCCGGCGGGAGCCCGGTGCCCGCCGTGCCCACGCGGTGCGGACGCCCGGGCGCGGGGAACGGGCCCAGCCTGGAGAACAGGCTGTCACGCCTGTGCGGGGAGGGCGCCCCTGGTGATCCAGGCGGCGGCCGCGGAGCTGATGACGCCGCTGCTTCTGATCCAGGCGAAGTGGTCGTCGACGGCCACCCCGGAGCCGTCCTCGATGTGCCAGCGGGTGACCTGGGCGGCGCGCATCCTGCCGCACAGGAAGTCGACGTTGGGACGCGGGCCGAGCGGGTCGCCCGCTATCGAGATCACCAGCACCGGCAGGTCGAACGTGCGCAGCGCCTCGTTGTAGTCCCGTTTGCTGCCGCGGGGCTGGTAGCGGCCGTTGCGGATGTGTCGGGCCCAGTCGGTCATCACACCGCCGGCCATCGGTGCGGGGATCACCATGCCGCCCGGCCAGTACCCGCGGATCCGGGACACCAGGCCGATGACCTGCCCCTGCCAGAGCGCGACGAGCCGGCGCCCGCGGGCGAAGGACCGCCAGTAGACGCTGCTGGTCGCGATCACACAGGCGCCAGCGATCTCCTTCGGCGCCGAAGCCGTGTACAGCAGCGCGAGCTGGCCGCCGAGGCTGTGCCCGAACAGGTACACCGGCGCCTGCGGCAGGCGCGCCCGCAGCGCCGCGAGCACCGCCGGGAGATCCACCTCCAGCAGCTCGCGGTAGCCGAAGCCGGGCTGCTCGCGCAGGCCCGGTGTGCTTTCCCCCTGGGCCCGCAGGTCGCAGGTGGCGGCGGACAGGCCGGCGGTGGACAGCGCCTTCGCCAGCGGCCGGTAGAACTTCGCCTTCATCCCCATGGCCGGCAGGATCAGCACGACCGGGACGGTCGGGTCCTCGTGCTCGAGCAGCCGGATCACGAAGGTCACGTTGTCGCCGGTCGTGACATGAATCGCTTCCGGCGTCACCAGCTCCGGCGGCTGCCCGGCCGGGCTGTCGGTGGCGGCGTTACCATCGGTCCCACGTACGGACATGTAAGCCCCTCATCAGCGTGGAATCGGCCATGGGAAACCGGCCGTCGTGCCGCGGCCGGCCGCCAGTGACGGTCAGCTGCCAGCGACGGTCAGGCTGTGCCGGGATTCCGGTCGGACGAGACGCCGCCATGACCTGTGATCAGGCGCTTCGCCCCGTGCGGGTTCACGTCCTGCACGGTAGGCGACCGCGGTCAGGGGCCACAACCGGACGGGCGGAAACCGACGGCACGATTGCCAGAACCAATGACGCGATTGCCACCACGCACCACCGGCATCCAGCGCGGTTCGGGCCCCATCTCCAGTGAAAACGGCCGCTCACGGCCACTCCAGGAGGCCTGACACCCACGCCACCCAGCCGTAGGCGGAAACCGCTGTCGGGAACGACGGAAGTCACCTACGGCCTCGGCCGGCGCCCGTCGGCTGTCGGTGGAAACCGTTGTCGGAACGACGGTTTCCACCGACGGCCTCAGCCGCCGTAGGTGGAAACCGCTGTTGGGACGACGGAAGTCACCTACACGGTGGGCCGCTCGAAGGAGGAGCGTTCGACGAGCCTGATGGGCGATTTCCGGAATGGGATCATGAGCTGTGAAGACAGGCGGGCATCGCTGTCCGTCGCACCGTTTCTCGGCCGGCCCGGCTGACAGCGGCTCGCCGCCAG
>NZ_CEVIVD010000228.1:0-1358 GCF_982290655.1 Protofrankia sp. CiP1_Cm_nod3 | reverse complement strand
GCGCGCAGCAGGGCCTCGCTCTGGACGCGGCGGGACGCGAGGCTGACGGCGGCGTCGGGTACGACGACGTCGAAACCGTGCGTGGCACCCGGGTAGATGTGCAGCTCCACCGGCACGTCGGCCTGCGCGAGCCGGGCGGCGAACGCCAGCGCCTCGTCCCGGGCAAGCTCGAGATCGCCGAATACCAGGGCGGTCGGCGGCAGCCCGGCGAGGTCCGCGGCGCGGGCCGGCGCGGCGTAGGCCGGCACGTCCGCGGCGTCGGCCAGCGGGCCGAGGTAGCCGCGCCAGCCCCGCTGGGAGCCGGCCCGGTTCCAGGTGCGCGGGTCGGTGATGGCCTGGCTGGAGACCGTGGCGTGCCGGTCGTCGAGCACGGGCGCGTGCAGCAGCAGCAGTGACGGCAGGGGCTCCTGCCGGTCGCGCAGGTACAGCGTCAGCCCGGCCGCGATGGCGGCACCCGAACTGGAGCCGATGATGGCCGACCGGGCCGGGTCGACGCCGATCTCCGCGGCCCCCGTGCCGGCCCTCCCACCGGCTCCTTCGCCGGTCTCCCCGGCGGGGCCGCCCGTCAGCCAGCTCCACACGGCGTGGGCGTCACGCAGCGCCGCCGGGTAGGGGAACTGCGGGGCCAGCCGGTAGCCGACCGAGACGATCACCGCCCGGGACGCGGCGGCGTACCACGCGCAGTGCGGGTCGAACTGCTCAAGCTCACCCAGCGTGAAACCGCCGCCGTGGACGAAGAGCGCCACCGGCGCATCGGCATCGGCCTCGGCGGGCCGGTAGACCCGCACCGGCACGTCCCGCGCGTCCGGGCCGTCGGTGATCTTGACGTGCGTGTCGGTCGCCCGGACGCGGTCGGCCGTGGGGTGCAGCCGGCCCAGCCGGGGGCGGCTGGGCGGGTTCACGAGATGGTCGCGCAGCTGCGGGTCGACCCGGTCCTCCAACGGTACGGACGTCACGATGCTTTCCTCACCATGTCGGAAACCATGCCGAACTTCACCGCGTCGCGCTTCACCGTGGCGGGCGGCGGGGGAGGGCTCGCCAGCGGCGGGGCTTCGGCAGTGAAGCGTAACTTTGACGCAGTGGACGCTACATTGAACGGTCGGGTTCATTCGACACCCTGCCCGACGACGGCGCTGATCTCGCCGGTGACCTCTCCCGGGTGGCCTGCGAGGTCATCGACTGCCAGCTCACCGGGGAGGGCTGGATTCTTCAGCGGCTGATGTACGCCGAGGCCGGCCGGTTCCCCGACCTCTTCGACGAAGCGCTCGCGCACGGAGGGTCACGGGTGCGCGGCGCCCTCGCCGGCCGCCTCGCCCGCCTGTCCAACCGCGGCCACCTCGACGTCGACGGGCCCGACA
>NZ_CEVIVD010000227.1:0-4887 GCF_982290655.1 Protofrankia sp. CiP1_Cm_nod3 | reverse complement strand
AAGGTCGCCCCGCAGCTCGGGCTGAAGGACAGCACCGACAAGGTCCGGCGGTGGCTCGCCAACGAATCCGCGGTCGACCCGATCGCCATCCCGGTCCTCGCCCGCGCGGTAGGTGTCCACCCGCTGGAGATGCTCAGCGCCTACGGCCTGGTCGAATCGTCGGTCGCGGCGCTGGCGCTGCGGTTGAACGCCTGCGAGCACCGGTTCCGGCTGCAGCGGGCGCTGCTCGCCGAACAGCACCGGGCCGCCGGCGGCGCTCTGTTCGCCGAGCTCGCGCTGCGGCACGGCGGATGGGCGGTCACCGTCGTGCCGCACTGGCGCGGCCGGCGCTGCCGGTACCACGTCGGCGACTACGCGCTGCTCGACCGGCGGGACGGGATAGCCGACCGCGGCGAGGCCGGGCGGGTGTTCGCCGAGGCGTTCGACCGCACCGGCGCGGAATGGGACAATCCCCTGTTCGTCGGGGAACCGTCGTCCGCGTGGGAGGACGGACGCGTCTACGTCCCGCGCCTTGCCGCGGCGCGGGCCGCGGAGCCGTACGCGGCCGTCCTCGCCGGCACCCGCGGCATCGTCGTCGCCGGGCCGCGCTGGGCCGGGATGTACACGGTCGCCGCGCTGGTGTCGGCGGCGCTCGGCTGGGGACGGGAAAGCTTCGACTTCCTCGCCCGGTCGCTGAACCCGGGGCGCGGGCCGAACACGCCGCTGGCCAGCGAACTGCTGCGAGGCTGGCTCGCGGACCCCGCCTCGGCCGAGAACCTCGTGTGGGCGCACATCCTGGCCGACCCGGCGGCGGACGGCGACGGCGATATCCGGCTGCTCGCCAGCGCTCCGCCCGACGTCCAGGTGGTGCTGCTCATCCCGGCGGACGGCCCGGGGGGTGGGGCGCTCGGAGCCGTCGCGGAGCTGTCCGGCCGCCCGGTTGCCGAGATCCGGGCGTCCGTCGAGCGCTGGCGGGCGGCGCTGGCGGAACGTCCCGGCCTCGCCCATCTGGTCGTGCCCGCGCCGCTGGGCCGCGACGGGCAGCCGGCCGGCCCCCGTCAGGCCGGCTTCCTCGACGGCTTCTTCGACTCCTCCGTCGACGTGGCGCTGCGGATCCTCGCGCTGCTGGCCGGCGATGCCCCGGCCGGCTCGCTCGTCCCGGCGCAGGCGGCCGCGGCCGACCGGTTCGCCGCCCTGGCCGCCGGTACCTGACCGTCCGGCACGCCCTGATGGCCCGCGACCCGCACCAGCAGGTCCCGATGGCGCCGGACGAGGTGCTCCGGATCCACGGGGGCCACCTCCGGGTAGCTTTCCTGCGGGTATGTCTCGCGCAGCGCGTCGCGCAGCTCCGCCTCGGCTTCCGCGAGCAGCTGGACGACATGCGAGGCCGTCGGGACGGCGATGCTCTCCCGCCTGCCGTCCCGCTTCCCCGCTTTCTCCTCGCCTCCGCCCCAGTAACGGTTCTCCCAGGGCTGGTCGATGCCGTGCGAAAGCGGATGGCTGTTGCGCAGATCGCGTAGCTGCGACGACGGCCGATGCCCGTTCTGCCTGTCCCGGACCACCTGCCACGGCGCCAGATGCTTCCAGTCCTGCGGGCGCTCGGTCGGTTCGGCGGGCCCGGCCACCCAGCCCCGGTTCTTCGTCAGGGTGGTCCGGCCGATGCCCTCGACCTGGCACCGCCGGGTCTGCCCGTCGGGCATCCGGAAGGTGTGGTCCAGGACGCTGGTCGCCAGGTAGGCGGCGTCCCACGGATGCTCCTCGGCGATCTGCCCGCACAGTCGCAACCGCGCGCAGGCCAGCGACACCTCCGCCGCCGACGTGCGGTCGTCGTGCCCCCCCACGCCGGGTGCGCTCTCCGGGACTCTGAACGCGTCCCGCCGGAGCTCGCGGACCTCGTCGGCCAGCCCGTGCAGCCGGGCCGAGCCGCGGCGCAGGAGACGTTCGGCGACCGTCAGGTCGAGGTTGCGCAGCGCCGTCACCGCCAGCTCGGCCAGGACGCCGTCCAGGCCGAGCGCGGCCAGGGCCCGATCGCCGTCCTCGTGGACTCCCCTGGTCGCCACGACTCCCCGGTCGTTATGGTCACCGTGGGTGGTCAGGACCTGTAGCGGCGCGGCGGCGCGGACCGACCAGTCGACCGCGGCCAGCATCGCGGCGGTGACCAGCGCCTTGGCGCCGAGCGGGAGGACCACCGCGACCTCGTCGACGAGGTCGGCACCGGGTACCTCCTCGTCGAGAAATCTGACCAGTTCCCGCTGGTAGGCGGCGGCCAGGCTCGGCGTCTCCGTGATCTCCTTCTCGGTCACCGCCACCGTGAAGGGACCGGTGACGGTGGGCCGGGGCGGTGTCGTCGTGCCCTGCGCCGTCCTGAGTTCGACAAGCAGCACCTCACCGGCCCCGAGCCGGGCGAGCACCTGGTCCAGGACGTCGTCGTCCTTGCGCTGGTCGGTACGCAGGACGCGCAGCAGGAGGACCCGCCGCCCGGCCGCGGGCGGCTCCCGCACCAGCCAGGCCGGATAGTCGGCCAGTAGACCACCGCGGTGCTGCGACGCGATCCAGTCGTTCTGCAGCGCGACCACGGCCGCCGGCGGCTCGGCCACCACCCCGAGGGCGCCGTGGCTGTTACGGATGACCTTCCGGTGCCAGCACACCACTTCCGGGCTCAGCAGCGCCGCCACCGGCGCGCCCACCCGCTCGGCCATGGCCGGGTCGACCGCGAGCTGCCTCCAGGGCGGGCAGCCGAGCATGCGCAGGACGTCCAGGTGCAGGTCGGCGGGCACGTGCGCGGTGGCGAAACGCCTGAGCCAGGTCCGGGCCGCGGCACCGTCGGTGATCTCCTGACGGGCCAGACCCTCGGCGAACGACGCCTGGACCGCTTCGAACAGCGCCGCACGCGCCCGGTCGTCAAGCAGCCAGTGGCCGTCGTCCCGGGGACCGCAGGCGGCGGTGAGCACGGCGGCGACGTTCACCGCCTGCCGACAGGCCAGCGGCTCCCACCGCGGGTCGAGCTTGGCGAGCGCGTCGTAGAAGCGGTGCCGGACCAGCCACCGTTTCATCGCCTCCTCCCGCTCCTGCCACGTCAGCATGCCCAGTTCGACGACGGCCACCGCGTCGTCCTCGGTCCGGAGGGTGACCGGGAAGCCCCGGATGAGCACCTCGAAGAGGAGACCCAGCACCAGGCCGGTCGACCCGCCGCCCAACGGCAGCTCCCAGCGCGTCGTCTCGTCGATGGCGTACCGCTCGATGTACTGCCGGATCCAGTCCCGGGCGGGCTCCAGGGCCGGATCGACGACATACTCGACGGTCACCCGGCCGCCACCGCCGGTGTGGCGGCTGACGTACTCGGCCACGACGTCGGCGAGCGGCCCGGTGGCTCGGGTACCGCCGGTCGTGGCGATCAGGAGGATGCGCTCCGGGCCGTCCGGTCCCGCGCCGATGCGGGAGACGAACCTGGACACCGGTGTGCCCGCGAGCTCGATGTCACGAGTGACCGGATCACTGCTGCGTAGCGCGGCCAGACGGGCTTCGATCTCCTCCGCGCCGGCCTTGAACAGCCCTACGTCGGACTCACCGAGAATATGGAGCGCTATCCGGCGCACAGTGCCTCCTCGTTCGCGGCCTCCTCGTTCGCGGCCTCTCCGTGCCCGGCCTCTCCGTGCACGGCCATGTCGTCATGAGCCATCTCGATGTCGCCGAGCAGGGCGGGCACCCGCGGCTTGGCCGCGAGCGGCTCGGCGATATACCGCCAGTAGCGGCGCGGGTCGCCCTCCCGCAGGGCGTCGGCGACCCGGCCCACCCGAGCCGCCATCGCCGCCACGGGCAGTCCGTACCGCGGCGCCCACGTCTCGACCGGCCAGCCCGCGTCCGTCACGGCCGGTGCGTCACTGCCCAGCCAGGTCAGCATGTGCGCGAGCAGGCGCCGGTCACCCGGGTCCGGCAGGATGCGCCCGGCCCAGCCGGTGTCGATGACCCGCTCGGGCCGCTGCGGCAGCCCGAGGCTCTTGCGGCGCCTGCGATGGAGCTGCCCGAGCGCGGCGGACGCGGTTCTCAGCGCGTAGCCGTCCAGAGTGGCCTCGCTCCCATCACGGGCGCCACGGCTGCGTGATGTTCCGTCGCGGCCATGATCGTCGAACCGACGGCCGCCCAGCCGGTTCATGACGTCGGCGAGCAGGTCGACGGCATCGTCGTAACAGCCCTGGTCACAGTAGGCGAGCACGGTCCGCCCCCGGCTGCTGTGGGCGGACCGCTGGGGGCACGGCCGCCCCCTGTGCCGGGTCGACGCCCGTCCCAGCACCGTGTTCACCGCGGCCGCGGAGGCGAAGAAGACCCGCGGGGACGGGCAGCGGACCGCCGCGGAACTCCACCCGCGCGCGGTACCGACGGCATCAGGGCCGCTGGTATCAGCGCCGGTGGTAATGGCCTTCTCACCGAACGTCCCGCCGACAGCCCCGTCTGGTGCCGGGATCGTAGTTTTCGTGCGCATATGGTGGATCTTGGACGGTCTTCGCCCCGTCCGGGACCCGAACACATGCGGACCTGGGCGCCCGGCGCGGCAGATCCTGCCCGGCCACGGCGTGTACCGGCGCTCCGCTCCCACACGTGGATGACGGCCGCGCCCACCCGTGCCGGCCAGGCGGGGATCTTCGCAGCCTGCCGCCGCGCGTACCCGTGCCATGCCCACCCGCGTCGGCCGGGCGGGGAGGACACCCCGCCCCCATGCATCGGCGCCTGCCAGCTCCCCGCGTCCCACACCCCTTCCTGACGGACGAAGGCTTCCCGACCGACGAAGGCCGCGCCGGCCGGGTTCGCCCACCAGGCCCACGCCCACGCGCTTTCCTGACGGATGCCCCCGCCGCGGTGGCCGCCGCGGTGGCAGCGGCGCCCGGGCCCTCGCTCTGCCGCGCGGGCCCG
>NZ_CEVIVD010000226.1:0-4966 GCF_982290655.1 Protofrankia sp. CiP1_Cm_nod3 | reverse complement strand
ACAGCGAACGGCTCCGCGACGCCGATCCCGCCCTGCGCCTGCACGACCTCGGAATCGCCCCCGGGGAGATCCTGACCGTTCAGACAACCACTGAGCGGGAGCGCTTCCAGTGGCACCGACTGCGTACGGTGACGCACCCAGAGCACCGGCCGACCGCCCCGACACCCATCTGAACAGGGACGACGAAGACGGCTCCACACGAAGGAAGTCAAAATCGTTGCGACTGAATGGCAGCCGTCCATAGTGCGTCCCGTCCGCGGGCTTCATTCATATCGATAATTCGATCTTCAAGGCGCACCTGGGCGCCAGGACGAGCCTGACTGGCCGGGGTCTTACAGGATGAGTTCGGTGTCGGTGTCCGCCATCTCCTCCTCGGTCATCGCGGGCAACGGCTGCAGTTGCCGGAGCAGCGCGTTTTCCGGGACGCCGGTGAGCCGTGCGAGAACGCGAACGCTGACCTCCCCTTCGTTGTATGCTTCCATCGCCCGTTGCAGCAGGCCGGTAGGCACACGGCGTGATCCGATACTCTGCAGTTGCCGCTGGTATTCCTCGGCCCGTCCTGTCATGAGAGCCAGTTTGCGGGCGGACATCCGTCGAATCCGGTCGCGCTCCGCCGCGTTCACCAGTCCGGCGTTGTGCAGGCGGAAAGCAAGCGCGTCCAGGCTCACCTTGAACTGGGCAATCATCATACCGATCGACCGCTCGGTCGGACCGTCACGCCCCAGCGACCGGCGCAAACCTGCCTCAGGCATGAGAAAAGCCGCGGCGAAACTGTTGGCTCTTGTCTCCTCGCGGCTGCGTCGGCTGTAGAGGCCCTCGTCGATCGTGATGCCGTTCGTATCGCCCTGTACGTCACCCGCGGCTATGTGCCCGATCTCATGGGCGAGTGTGTAACGTTGGCGAGTGGCCGGAACGGCGCTGCTCACGAGCGCCAGGCGGTAGTTCCCGCGGGATATGCTCAGGCCGTCCAGCCCCGGTGGAAGCGGTTCGACGGCGACGTCTATTCCCAGCTCCCGTTCGCAGAAGTCGGCCAGGTCATCGATGTCGGCATCACCCGCCCCGGTGAGCCCGCGCACCGCACGGGCGAGCTGGTCGGCCTGGAGCACCGGATCGTCCTGGTGGATCTCCAGCGGGAAGCGGCTCGGTGGCGCGGACATGCCGAGGTCGCGCAGCAGGGCCTCGATCTCGAGGAGATCGTCCACGCGGCTCAGGGCCTGTGCTACGGCGGGGCTCGTATCAGGCTGCGCGCGTGCCGAGATCCGGGTACTTCCCTGCTCGCCACTGGCGAGCAGTTCGGCGACCGGTACACCGGTCGCCTCGGCGATGAGTGCGAGTTCCAGGCTGCTCAGGCGCCGCTTGCCGCTGAGCACCTTGGACAGGGCGGTCGGATCCATGCCAGCGGCCTTCGCGAGCGCCTGCTGGGTCAGACCGGCATCCCGGATCGCCTGGCGTATGCGGTCGGCGAGGATCTCAGCATCCACATGGTCAAGATACGTCGGCACTTGCGAAAATCGCAAATTTGGCGGCGGGTGATGATGCCGTGTCCACCAGGAGGCTGTCATCGCTGTGATGGGAGCTACGCTTACGTTACGGCGCAACCGGGGCAATACGTGGTGACGCCGGCGCTACGGAGACGGGGGAGGGGCTGCCGGTGACACCGGTTGCGGATGGCGACGCTGGCGGGCTGCCGGACGACGGCCCCGACATCAGTCTGAGCCGGAGCGATCGGGACGAGTTCCTGACCGTGATTGCCACGGTTTTCCCGCCGGGGGGCGCTGCGGCGATCGTCCTCGACGAGATCGGATTTCCGCGGGTACGCATCCCCGCTCGGGAAGGCAGCAACTCGGAACAGTGGTGGGGCCAGATCTTCTCCGAATTCGATGCCGGGATCATCGAGGCGCCTTATCGGCGGCTGCTGCGCGTGGCCATCCGGCGCTATCCAGGTAATGATGTTTTCAGGCGTCTTGTCGCCAGTTATCTCGCAGCCAAAGCCACCTGGGACGCGCGGGACCCGCCCTCGGGGACCTCCTCGGGGTCGCACGCCGAATCACCGCGTCAGCTCGCCGACGGGATCGCCCGGGGCGCGCGGATCACGACGACGTCCGGGCCGTCAAAAATCTTTCTTTGTCACGCCTCCCAGGACAAACCCCGGGTCCGCGATCTCTACAAGCGGCTGCACGATGACGGGCTCGACGCCTGGCTCGACGCCGAGGATCTTCTGCCTGGTCAGGAATGGGATCTGGAGATTCGTCGAGCGATTCGTGCCAGTCGCAGCGTTCTCGTCTGTCTGTCGTCGGCATCCACGGACAAGAGAGGGTACGTCCAGAAGGAGATCAAGTACGCGCTGGACGTCGCCGACGAGCAGCCCGAAGGGGCGATCTACCTGATTCCGGTGCGGCTGGAGCCCTGCGAGATACCGGATCGCCTGCGGAAATGGCACTGGGTGAACCTGTTCGAAGCGGACGGCTACGCAAAGCTGCTCAGGGCGCTGCGGGCGACGAGCTGAACGTCACGGATCGAGATCCATTTTTTTGATCTGATTTGAATGAACAGCGTAGATGAACGGGTCCGCCTCGGCGCAGGCGGTAATGATCGTGTCGAGATTGTCAATAAATCGTTGGGCCATCTCCGGGCCGGGCAGGTTCTGTCGGTTTATGTAGAAGCAGCGAGCGGCATGTTTTATGACGGCTGCCCTCTCCGCTGGCCTGCGTCTGATTCTCTCGTCTTTCATGAACGCTGCCCAGCCCAGTCGGGCGGTGTCGGCGAGCCAGGTTACGTCCTCGACCTTCTCGTCGTGCGGGATGCCGTAGTGATCGGCGAGTGTCGTCAGATCGATGCCGGCCTGCCGCAGCAGTCGAGGGACGGCCATGCGACCGAGGCTGCGGTCGACGAAGATGTGGGGGAGCCCCTCGGGACGTGCCGCCAACACTATGCGGCGGGTTTGCTGGCGATGCGTACGGCGTCTTCCAGCTCGTCAGGGGGGACACCGAACTCTTCGGCGACCTCCGCGAGCTGCTCGCCGGCGTGGAAACGGCCCAGAACGTCTTCGAGCCGGGCCCCGCCATGGGAGAAGATCGGCTGGCCGAACCCGCGGCGAGGATCGACCACGACGTCGGCGTGCCGGTATTCGGGCAGACGGATGAGCTGGGCATAGCCGTCCGGTGCGAAGTCGACGCGCTGCAGATAGGCGTCTACGACATCACCGAACACCCGCTGGCCCTTACGCACGGCGACCAGCTCCCGTGCACCCCGCGCCTCGGGTGTGTCGCCCTGGCTCTCGGCGAAGTCGTAGAGCACCTCGGCGCCGTCCGTGTAGAGGGCCTTGGACGCCAGGACGTGCGCGATCCCGAGTTCCTCGGACAGGCGGGTGAGAGCGGGCCGGATGCGTTGAAGTGGTACACCGGCACGCCGGATCGCCGCGAGCACCAGCCCCTCGGCAAGGCTGATGAACGGCACCACGGCGTCGCCGCGCTCCGTCGCGGGACGCGCGGTGACGATCGGCTCACCACGCACCGGGGGGCGTCCGGGCCGCTGCCGTACATATCCGTACGCCCAGGTCGTGAAGGTCGAGGTCGGCACACGTAGGTAGCGGCTGGCCTCGGCGACGCTGTACAGCGGCACCTCGAAACGATCAGCGTCGTTGGGCACGACTTGCCTCCCCCGGATACGGCGCTCTGCCGCCTATCATCCACTCCCAGCCGAACCCATACATCTCACCGGCCGACCGGGCCGCGGAGCACCGCTGGAACGGCTGTACGGACTCCGTCGGCACCGGCACCGGCGATGATGACCACCGATCCTGCTCCTTCTCAACGTAAGGAACCCTGTACGGGAGCCTGCCTGCCGGGCGCGGCAGACCTGTCGTGTCCGGTTGCCGCCGGACGCCGGCTGACTCGGTGGCCGGCGTCCGGGTGATGTGCTCCTGTACCGGACACTGACATCGCTGTGGTGGGGACTACGCTTACGTTACGGCACAACCGGGGCAACCCGTGGTGATGCCGGCGCTGCGGAGGCGGGGGAGGGATCCGGTGGCACCGGTTGCGGACGGTGATGTCGGCGCGGCGGCGGACGACGGTCCCGACATTCGCCTGAGCCGGGATGACCGGATCGACTTCCTGAACGCGCTCGCCCGGGCCTACCGCACCGACGGCGCCGTCTCGACGGTGTTCACCCAGATCGGCTACCCGCTGGCATACAGCCCGGTCATCCAAGGCTCCAACCCGGAGCAGTGGTGGACCCAGGTGTTCATCGAGTTCGACAACGGAATCATCGTCGCTCCCTTCCGGACGTTGCTGTACAGCAGTAGTCGGCGATATCCGGGTAATGAGGTATTTCAGCGCCTCGCCGCCCGGCACCTCGCCGAGGCAGCACCGGATGCGGTTGCCGCGGACCGGGTCGGAATGCCGGTCGGTCCGAACCCCGTTCGTGAAACGCCTGCGGAAGGCGAGGCTGGACGCCCTGCGGGGGTTGAAGAGGAACCGGCGGCGGAGGAGGGGCCGGCGCAGAGCTGTCATGTGATTGTGCGGGCGAGTTCGGAACCCGAGCGCCGCCACGCTCAGGAAACCCTGGCACGTCTCGGCCTGGAACCGCATGAGTTCTGGTCCACGTCGCACGCCGTCTCCTACCGGGTCAGCAGTACTGACACCGCGGCGGTGCGGGAACGGCTCGACGGAACGGACCTGGGGTGGACGCTCGTCCCGCCGGGTGAACCCGACTACGTGCTCCAGACGCTGTACGTGGGAGGGCCTGACGGCCGGCAGTTCCGGTTGAACGACGCCCCTGCCCAGCAGACCGTCGAAAACGTGGCCGCTTCGGTGATGGAGGAGTATCCGCCCGGCTTCACCGATGCGACCCGCTCCATCGTCGTCGACGAGGTGCAGGACGACGGGTCGGGACGCCGGCTCAACACCGACGACACGCTGCACGTCGCGGGTATCCGCAACAACTCCAGGATGCGGATCGGGGT
>NZ_CEVIVD010000225.1:0-5007 GCF_982290655.1 Protofrankia sp. CiP1_Cm_nod3 | reverse complement strand
GGCGAGATCCCCGTCGGCCTGCCGCGCCACCGCGCGCTGGCGGTCGCAGCTCGAGCCGACCTGAAGAATGTGCAGGACGTCGGTGAGTTCGTCGACGCATTCCAGCCGCCGCGCGACGGGCAGCAGATCGTCGACGAGAACGGCGATCTCGTCCCGGACACGGCGGGTCGTGCCCCCCTCGTCGAGCAGGATCTCGGCGTCCAGGCCGTACCGGGCGGCCCGCCACTTGTTCTCCTGCACCACCCAGCGCTGCGGCGTCGGCAGCCGGTGGCCCTGGTCGAGCCGGGTGTTCATCCGGTCGACCAGGCACTGGGTCAGCGCGGCGATCGCCCCGACCTCCAGCAGGGTCGGCAGACCGTCACAGATACGCAGCTCCACCGTGCCGAAGTCCGGGTGCGGCCGGACGTCCCACCACACCTCACGGATGGTCTCCACCGTCCCGGACGACACCAGCGTCCCCATGAACCGCTCGAACTGCTCCCAGTCCGACAGAAGGTACGGCAGGCCGGCGGTGGGCAGGCTCTCGAACACCTTCGAGCGCGACGACGCCAGCCCCGTGTCCAGACCCAGCCAGAACGGCGAGGACGCCGACAACGCGAGGAAATGCGGGATGTAGCCGACGAGCGCGTTCACGACGGGAATCGCCCGCTCCTGCGCGGGAACGCCGACATGTACGTGCACGCCGAAAATCAGCAGGCGTCGGGCGACCCACTGCATGCGTTCCAGGATGGAGCGGTAGCGCGGGTCGGGACTGATCTGCTGGCTGGCATAACTGGTGATCGGGTGGGTACCGCTGCACATCAGGGCAAGCCCGCGCGACGCGGCCAGATCCTCGATGAGACCGACGGTCACGGCCAGGTCGGCCTTGGCGTCGGCGACCGTGTCGCAGACCCCGGTGACGACCTCGATGACCGACTCGAACAGCTCGTGTTTGGCCCGCTGTTCGGCATGTTCACCGATCTTGGCCTGATACTCGTCGAGGATGGCGGTCGCCGCCCCGCGAAGCTGACGGGTACGGCGGTCGACCAGCGCCAGCTCCCACTCGACGCCGAGACTGGATGTCGGTGACGGCGAGAACGGTATCTGCATTCCCGGGCCTCCTGTCGTATCCGGCGCGTGATCCACGGCCAACCCGCCCGAAGCCGAACCAGCCGGCCCCGATGCCCGTCCGGGACGGATTCACCGGTCATACCCACGCCACGACACGTGATGCGGCCAGGTAACCGTAAAACGGCCGGGACGCCGCCGGAGGCGGTTTCACCCGGTCAAGAGCCCGCCAGGTCCTGCCAGGCAGGGGAATTCGCGTGTGGTGGCAGGTGAAGGTGGCGGCGTTTACGCTGTCGGGAGTACCCGGATGCCCAGCTCACGCACCTGCCGGGCGTCGATCGGAGTCGGCGCGCCGGTCATCGGGTCAAGTCCGGACTGGGTTTTCGGGAAGGCGATGACCTCGCGGATGTTGTCCTCGCCGGCGAGGATCGCCACCAGCCGGTCGATACCGACGGCGAAACCGCCGTGCGGCGGGGCCCCGTAGGAGAACGGCGTCAGGAAGAAACCGAACCGGCGGTCGGCCTCCGCCGCCGAGATCCCCAGCGCGGCGAAGATGCGCTGCTGCAGGTCGGGCTCGTGGATCCGGATCGATCCCGAGCCGAGCTCCCAGCCGTTAAGCACCAGGTCGTAGGCGCGGCTGCGCACGGCCAGCGGCTCGGTCTCGAGCTTGTCGAGGTCGTCGGGGTGCGGCCGGGTGAAGGGGTGGTGGCCGGGCTTGGGCCGCCCGGTCTGCGCATCGACCCCGACGAACAGCGGGAAGTCGGTGACCCAGACGAAACGAAACCCGCCCTCGCCGGCCGGCGGGCGGCCGAGGTCGTTACGGAGCTGGCCGAGCACCTCGCAGACCGTCGCCCACTCGTCGGCGACCAGCAGCAGCAGGTCGCCGTCCTCACCGCCGGTCGCCTTCACGATCCCGGCCAGTTCGGCGGCGGAGAGGAACTTCGCCACCGGCGACTCCAGCGACCCCTCGGCACCGACCCGCATCCACACCAGGCCCTTCGCGCCAAGCTGCTTGGCCCGGTCGGTCAGCGCGTCCAGCGCCTTGCGATTGTGGGTGGCCGAACCGCCAGGCACCCGGATGCCCTTCACCGACGGCGCCCCGGCGAACGCCTGGAAGCCGCTGCCCGTGAAGACCCCGGTCAGCTCGACGAGCTCCAGGCCGAAGCGCAGGTCGGGCTTGTCCACGCCGAAACGGTCCATGGCCTCGTGCCAGGTGATCCGCTCGATCGGCGCGACCGGCCCGCCGGTGACGGCCCGCGCGGCGGTCAGCACCGCGGCGGAGATCACCTCCAGGACGTCGTCCTGGTCGACAAAGCTCATCTCGACGTCGAGCTGGGTGAACTCGTACTGCCGGTCGGCGCGCAGGTCCTCGTCACGCAGGCAGCGGGCGAACTGGAAGTAACGGTCGGCGCCGCCCACCATCAGGAGCTGTTTGAACAGCTGCGGGGACTGCGGCAGCGCGTAGAAACTGCCCGGGAACTGCCGGGACGGCACGACGAACTCCCGCGCCCCCTCCGGCGTGGAGGGCATCAGCAGCGGCGTCTCGACCTCGACGAACTCCCGCGGTACCAGCTCCGAGCGCAGCGCGGCCAGCACCGCCGAGCGGGTGCGCAGGTTGCGCTGCATGCGCTCGCGGCGCAGGTCCAGGTAGCGGTAGGTGAGCCGGGTCGCCTCGTCGACCGAGTCCGCCCGCTCGTCGATCGGGAACGGCGGCGGCAGCGCCGCGGAGAGGACCGTCACCACGCAGTCGTGCAGCTCGATCTCGCCGGTGGCCAGGTTGGGGTTGATCGTCCCCTCGGGCCGGGCCGCCACCGTCGCGGTGACGGCGACGACATACTCGGAGCGGACGTCGACGGAGCCGTCCACCACGCACTGCACCTGGCCGGAGTGATCCCGCAGATCGACGAACATCAGCGACTGGCCGTGCTGGCGGCGGCGGGCCACCCAGCCGCATACCGTAACCGTCGCACCGATGTGCTCCGTGCGCAGCGCACCGCACAGGTGTGACCGCATCGCCGTCTTCATCGACCGTTCCGCCCGTTCGCTGTAGTTCCTGGGCCTGCCGTGGTTGCTTCAGGCGCCCGAGCACGCCCGTATCACGACGCCCGTACCGCGACCGACCTTACCGGCCGCCAGCGCCGCAACCGAACGAACATTCACGCCCACCGCCCGTCACCGTCACGAAGCCATGCCGCCACGGATCCGTCAGGGCACCACCACGATCAGGCATCCCAGCGGCCGATCGTCCACGCGGCGCAAGGCCACCCGCCCACGCACCGAGCGTCCATTTCACCACGACCCGTCCGACCAGATAACCGCAAGGACAGTGTCCAGGTGACCACGATACCTGCGTCCAACTGTCCACAGACCATGCGACCAGATGACCACGATCATGGCGGCCAAGTGTCCATAATGGTGGTGTGAACGCATCAGGCGCGCTGATCAGACGCAAGGCGGAGGCACTCATCGTGGAGGCGCTGGGAGACACCAGAGTCGTCGCGATCAACGGCGCGCGACAGGCCGGCAAGAGCACCCTCGCCCGGCTGGCCGCCGCCGCCACCGCCAACCCGCTGATCCGCCTGCTCGACGACCCCGCCACGCTGCGCGCCGCGCACGACGACCCGACAGGCTTCATCGACCACGACGGCCTGTTGGTCGTGGACGAGGTCCAGCTCGCCCCCGAACTGTTCCGTTCGATCAAGGTGGCGGTGGACACCGACCCCCGGCCCGGCCGCTTCCTCCTGACCGGCTCCGCTCAGATCCTCGCCCTACGCGACCTTCCGGACGCGCTCCCCGGGCGCATCGAGACCATCGAACTGTGGCCGTTCTCACAGGGAGAGATCGACGGGACGCCGGACCACTTCGTCGACGCGGCCTTCACCCACGGCCCCGGGCTCAGCCGCACCTCGCCGCTGCGACGCCGCGACTACCTCGAACGCATCGTCCGCGGCGGCTACCCCGAAGCGGTGCGGCGCTCACCCCGCCGCCGGACGGCGTTCTTCGACTCCTACCTGTCCACCCTCATCGCCCGGGACGTCACCGAACTGTCCGCCATCCAGCGCCGCGGTGAGCTGCACCAACTGCTCGCCCTGCTCGCGAGCCGGTCCGGTGGGCTGCTGGTACCCGGCGCGCTCGCGTCACAGTCCGGCATCCCCAGAACCACTCTCAACCGCTACCTGGACCTGCTGTCCGCGGTCTTTCTCATCAAGCTGGTTCCGGCCTGGTCCACCGGCCACACCCACCGGGCGGTCGGCACACCGAAGCTGGCATACGTGGACAGCGGCATAGCCTGCCATCTGCTGGGGCAGGACGCGGCCCGGCTCGGGGAACCCGACGGCACCGCCGGCCCGATGGTCGAGAACTTCGTCCTCACCGAACTCGCCCGCCAACTCGGCTGGAACGAGCAGTCCGCCCGCCTCTACCACTACCGGACGAAGGACAAGGTCGAGGTGGACGCACTGCTGGAGACCCCCGACGGCCGTGTCGTCGGGATCGAGGTCAAAGCCGGCGCCACCGTCCGCACCGAGGACCTCGCCGGCCTACGCCACCTCGCCAACCTGCTCGGCCCACGCTTCGTAGCCGGCTACGTCCTCTACACCGGCCAGCAGACCCTACCCTTCGGCGACCGCCTCTCCGCCCTCCCCCTCGACGCCCTGTGGAACCTGACCCCCTGATGACCCACCTGACCCCGCGAGTCCGGTGAGGTCGTTCTCGCAGGTCGGGCGGGAACGGGCCGGTGAACGGCGCACGTTCCGCTCCCCCGGCCAGCCCGGACGCACAGCCAGACGCCGCCCGCGGTGGTGCCCGCCGTAGAGTGATCGTATGACGGCAGGTCGGCTTGCGGCGGTGACGGTCGAGGGGTACACCTCGATCCGCTCGACGCGGGTCCGGCTGGGCGGGCTGAACGTCCTGATCGGCCCGAACGGGGCGGGCAAGAGCAACTTCGTCTCCGCGCTGGAG
>NZ_CEVIVD010000224.1:2817-5302 GCF_982290655.1 Protofrankia sp. CiP1_Cm_nod3 | reverse complement strand
GGCACGACCGCCCCCGCCGGCGCGGCCCAGGACCCGGCGGCCGGCGTCGGAGCACCAGCCCCGACCGCGCCATCCGCTCCCCCCGGCCGGGAGGCCACCACCAGCGCCGGGATCACCACAGACGGGGTGGACACGGTGGCCGCGACCGGCGGCGAGAACGGCGAGGCGGTGGGGACCGGATCCGGCCTCGATCTCGACACCCTGCTCGGTGCCGCGGACCAGGTCCTCGACGAGGCGTCCCGCGCGCAGGAAGCCCACGCCACAGCCAGAGCCCGCGCCGAGGAGGTGGACCGGGCCGAGCGGGCCCGACAGGCCCGGCTGGCGGAGCTCCACGAGGCCCAGGCCCGCTGGGCACAGCAGCGACAGGCCGCGCTCCTGTCCCCCGCGCTGCACCCCGACGGCTGGGCGGAACGGCGGCGGCGGCTGACCGAGGCGGTCGACCACCACCGCCGAGCCCTCAGGGCCACCCAGGACGCCGCCGGCGCCCGGGCCCGCCACGCCGCCTTCGCCGAGCGCGTCGCCACGCTCGCCAGCCGGCACGCCGCGGCCGTCAGCAGCCTCGCCGCCTCGCCGCCTCCCGCGTCCTCGGACCTGCGGACGGCCGCGTCGAGCCAGCCGCCGACAGATCTTCAGCTGCTCACCGGCGCGGTGCGGACCGCCCGGAACGCCCGCGACGACGTCGAGCGGACCAACACGGATCTTGCCCGCCTCGACGACGAGACCAGCGCGGCCGGCCGGCAACGGGACAGCGCGGTGACACGCCTGACGGACCTGCGCGACACCGCCGGCCTCGGCCCGGCCGGTGACAGCGACCACGCCGACGCGGCCGCCAGCGGACCATCATGCTCTGGCCCATGGTCTGGCCCCTCCGGGCTGGTCGAGTGCCTCGCGGCCGCGGCCGGCCGGGGGCGCCTCGTCGTCGCCGCCGTGGAACGCCGGACGCGGGCGGCCGAACGGATCCACGCCGCCGCACCGGACGAGGACCTGGACACGCTCGCCAAGGAACTCGCCGACCGCACCGACGAGGAGCTCACGGACGAGCTGGCGGCGGCGACATCCGACCGGAACCGGCACGAGGGCGAGCACAACCAGGCACGCCAGGAGCTCGGCAGGCTCGAGGAGCGCCTGGCAGCGCTGACCTCCTCCCAGTCGAACGCCGCCGAGCTGGCGGCCCTGGCGCAGGAGAAGCTCGCGGTCATCGCCGAGAGCGCCGAACGCCACCTGACACTAAAGATCCAATATGAGATCCTGCGTGACCAGCTGGACGCATACGAGCGTCAGCACGCCTCCCCGCTGCTGGCCGACGCCGGGGGCCTCCTCGAACGGCTCACCGACGGACGCTACGTCGCCCTGCGCGCCGCCGACGTCACCGGCGGCCGCAGCCTGCGGGTCATCCGCTCCGACGAGCAGGAGCTGGCCCCGCACGAGCTCTCCGAAGGCACCACGGACCAGGTCTACCTGGCGCTTCGCCTCGCAGCGATCAGCCAGCTGCAGCGCGAGCGCCAGGACCGCGGCAATCCACCGCTGCCCGTCGTCCTCGACGACGTCCTGATGGCCTTCGACGATCAACGAACCGCGGCCGCGCTCGGCGTCCTCGCCGAGCTCGCCGGGCAATGGCAGATCATCGTGCTGACCCACCACGACCGCACCGCCGAGATCGCCCGGACCAGCACACCCGTCACCACCACGATCACCCAGCTCCCGTCGGCGAACGCCCTCCCGGCG
The DNA here is from genome assembly GCF_982290655.1 of Protofrankia sp. CiP1_Cm_nod3. Taxonomy (NCBI): domain Bacteria; kingdom Bacillati; phylum Actinomycetota; class Actinomycetes; order Frankiales; family Frankiaceae; genus Protofrankia; species Protofrankia sp. CiP1_Cm_nod3. Next base: position 3,577 of record NZ_CEVIVD010000224.1, on the reverse strand, counting down.
AGCCGCCCCGCCACGGCAATCCGCGCCGCGATGACCGGAATCGCCCGACAGCGGGAAGCAGCGGACACCGGCTCACCCCGGTCGGCCCACGCAACCTCCACTCCTGCGAGAACGGCCGGCAGCCCCGCCCGGCCACCCAGGGCCGTCGCGGCAGTCCCCGTCCTCCCACCCGACCACGACCCCGCGCAGATCCGCTCATGGGCACGCGCCAACGGACGCCACATAGGCGACCGAGGCCGCATCCCGTCCGACGTCATCGACGCCTTCCGGCAGGCTCACGCAACCCCCTAGTTAGGGCAGGTGGAGCACCCCAGTCAAGGTCAACAAGCCGCTCGAGGAGCACGGAACGTTTTCCCTTCCTCGCCGTTCCCCGCCGGGGGCACGCGCTGGCTTGTCGTGCTCGCCGATCTCTGATCGGCTTTGCCGGGGCCGCGATATCTGCCCGGGGGGCGGCCCCCGGACCCCCGAGGTCGTGCTTCGCACGACCGTCTTCCCTGCGGAGCCCAGGGCATCCGCGGTCTCGCCATTCAACGGGCGCCTCCAAGACGTCGATGACGACCATGAATCAGTCAAGATCCGCATTCGCTTGCGCACATCGACCGCACGTACGGCTTCAGCCGCTTGGTCGCACGGACCGGATTCGTCTCCGCCGGCGCAGGCGGGGCTGGTCCGCCGGTCCTCGTCGGCGCCTCGGGTCCGACCGTGGACGAACGACAGAGCCCTTGCCGACATGCGTCGCCATGACCGCTTGATTCCGCCC
>NZ_CEVIVD010000224.1:0-2539 GCF_982290655.1 Protofrankia sp. CiP1_Cm_nod3 | reverse complement strand
GTTTACCGGCGCAGTATCCACATCCTCCAGCGGAGATCCTGAAACGAAGGCGTGAGAGCTCGGCTGCGGAACCGCCTTACGGGCGGTCGGCCAGATCCCGCAGTTCCCCTATGATCTCGCGGCCGGTCCGCTCGATGGGGGCGAGCCTGGCGACCAGCTCACGGCTGGCGACGGTATCCTCGGCGTCGACGCGATCCATGATCTGAGCCAGGGTCGCATGCAGCCGGGCCCGGTGCTGTTCGAGGTGCTCCTCGACCGCGTCGATCAGTAGCTGTCCCTGGCTCCGGGCCGCCTCGACGAAATCCGCCCGGGCCTGCTTCGCCTGCTCGTCGAGCATCCGCTTGCGCTCGTTGCGGGCCTTCTGGATCACCGACTCCCGTTCCTTGAGCACCTCCGTGATCTTGGCAACGCCGATGGCGGCCGCGACGGCGGCACCGACCGGAAGCGCGACGGAGGCGAGGCTGAGGCTGGTCATCAGCGCGGCTGCTCCGCCTGCCAAGGGACCGGCCACACCGACCGTCCCGGCGGCGATCTGCACGAGGCTGTAGACGGACATGGCTCCCCGCGCGTCCGCGGGCGGGGGCGGAAGACGGCTGTCGAGCGGTTCCGGGGAGACGAGCTGGGAGCCGGTGGTGTCGTCCCCCAGAGCCAGCCGCAGCAAGGTGCGGCCCTTGGCCTCGAGCTGCTCCAGCTGACGCTGCCAGCCGGTGGCCGGGCCGTCGGGGCCGACCATCCACTGCGTGTAGAGCTGAACCTGGCGGACGTCGATCTCGTGGACGTGCTCGGTGTCCAGCTTCCCCCCGTCGATCAGCTGGTCGAGCCCGCGGTGCAGTTCCTGCGGCAGATCCGCGAACGGACGCTGCCTGACGCGGATAGCGCGCTCCAGCTCGTCGGCCAGCTCTGTGCGCATGCCTTCCGCGGCGCTCTCCGCACGCTCCAGCCGCTCGGCGATCGCAGCTTGCTGAGCGGCCAGTTCGTCGACGGAAACCTGATGGGCGTCGACGATGTCCCGGATCGGCCGGTGCCGGCGGCGGATCAGCCGTCTCGTTTCGTCGGCGACCTGGACGAGATGACGGTCCCCGGCGCCGGATTCGACAAGCTGGTGCAGCCGGTCGCGCAGCACGTCCATCCCGCTGCGTTGCCTGAGATTTCTCGTCGCGTTCCCGTTCGCCTCCTCGGCGGCGGCCTTCGCCTCCCAGGCCGCGGAGACTGGCAGGAATCCTTCGCCGACGAACGCGGCGAGGCCGCCGCCCGCATCGGCGAAGTGTGTGCGCAGATAGTCGTTGTCCGTCGCCTGTACGTTGCGCCACGCGGCCTGGCCGTGCTCCCGCTGGGTGGCGCGGTCGATGCCGGTGAGCACCCACAGCACACGCTTCCCGGTCTGCAGGTGGTGGGCGTACAGGTCACGGACGAGGGCGAGCTCGTTGACCGTCAGCGCCGATGTCGCCTGAGTGACGTAGATGAAGCAGTCGGCCTCCGCCCAGGCGCCGCGCATGATGAGGTCATGGTCCCCGTCAGGGGACTCGGAGCCGGGCAGGTCGAACAGCTTGACCGGCAGGAGGGCATCGGAGATGAGCACCTCGATCTCCAGGACCCGGCGGTTGATGTGCTCGCGGCGGCGGTCGGTCACCTTCCCGTCGGCCGCGCCGTACGAGGCGACGACGGCGGGCGGCAGGTCGCTGCCTATCTCGACCCAGTCAGAGCCGTCGAACTTGACGCGCAGCAGGCCGCGCCCGGAAGCGTTGACAGACGGGTCGTCACCGACCGGAACGACGGTGGACGGGCAGGCGGTGGTCGGATTCGCCGACGACGGCAGTATGCCGGTGTACTCGCCCTCGTCATCGTCGCCGTCTACCAGCCAGTACTCCAGGCGGCCCTGCAGCCCACTGATCAGAAAGCTCTTCCCGGCCGACTGGCGGCCGAGCATGCCGACGTTGAGCAGGGTGGACAGTGCGCGGGTGCGAAGGCTGCGGATGCGGACGACGTCGGCGGCCAGCTCGTCGACGTCCTGCGGGGCGTCATCCTGGTTTCCGAGCGTCTCCAGCCACGTCTCGCAGCGGCCCAGCAGACGCGCCAGATCATCACGTGTTTCCTCTACCCCCGTCACGCACAGACATATACCGCATCGCGGCTTTCCTGTCGAGGGCCACGCCAGTTCCAGCGGCATCGGCGCCCCCCGCCGGTTCCACGGCATACCGAGGTACCGGAAAAGAACCCGTGAAAACAGGTGCCTTGCCGCAGGAAACCCGGCCCCGCGGGAGGCGGGAATAAAACTCCTCCGCGCACCGCTCCCTTATTGCGGGAATGATCATCCCGCTGGCCTGCCCTGCCGCACAAGGCCCGGCCGCACGGCCAGCGCCATCCGCTCGCCGTCCACGCACTCCGGCCGGGTCACACCCACTCCGATGCCGCCGCATTGCCCGCCGTATTGCCAGGCTGTACAGTCGGATATATGAAGCCGATGACTGACATTGCGTGGGCCTGGTTGAGCCAAAACCGCTGCCATATGTACACCAATTATTAACGTTGTCACTCGTCG
>NZ_CEVIVD010000223.1:0-5073 GCF_982290655.1 Protofrankia sp. CiP1_Cm_nod3 | reverse complement strand
GTGCGGGGGGCTCGCCGGGGATGGGGACGTTGTTCGCGCGGGCCCAGCGGAACAGCTCCGCCTCGGCCGCCTCTCGCCCGACCAGGCCCGCCTCGAAACGGAAGTCGAGCATGTGCGCCCGGGCCTGCCCCACCAGCCGGCCGGGGGCCAGGCCCAGCAGGGCCATGATGTCGTCCCCGGACAGCTCCGGGCGGATCGCGGCGATCTCCTCCTGCTCGGCCAGCTGGGCGATCCGCTCCTCCAGCGCGTCGTACGTGGCGGCCAGCGCCTCGGCCTTGCGCCGGTTGCGTGTCGTGCAGTCCGAGCGGACGAGCTTGTGCAGCCGGGACAGCTGCGGCCCGGCGTCGTGGACGTACCGGCGCACCGCCGCGTCCGTCCACTCCCCGCGCCCGTAGCCGTGGAAGCGCAGGTGCAGGAACACCAGCAAGGTGATCGCGTCCGCGACGTCCTTGGGGAAGCGCAGCGCCGCCAGGCGCTTACGGGTCATGTCGCGCCCGACCACCTCGTGGTGGTGGAAGGAGACGCCGCCGCCGGGGACGTGCCGGCGGGTCCGCGGCTTGCCGATGTCATGCAGCAGGGCGGCCCAGCGCAGCACCTCGTCCGGCCCGCCGCCGGGCGGCGGGTCCTCCAGGGCAGCCGGCCCGCCGCCGGGCGGCGGGTCCTCCAGGGCAGCCGGCCCGCCGCCGGGCGGCGGGTCCTCCAGGGCGATGGCCTGGCGCAGCACGGTCAGGGTGTGGGCGTAGACGTCCTTGTGCTGGTGGTGCTCGTCGATCTCCATCCGCAGCGCGGGCAGCTCGGGCAGGACGATGTCGGCGACGCCGACGTCCACCAGCCGGGCGAGCCCGGCGACGGGGTCGACCGCGACCATGAGTTTGCGCAGCTCGTCCCGGATGCGCTCGACCGAGACGATCTTCAGCCGGGGTGTCCTGGAACGCATCGCCGCGACCAGTTCGGGCACCGGGACCAGGCCGAGCTGGGCCTCGAAGCGGGCCGCGCGCAGGATGCGCAGCGGGTCGTCGTCGAAGGACGCCTCGGGGGGGCCGGGTGTGCGCAGCACCTTGCGGGCGAGGTCGCCCAGGCCGCCGAAGAGGTCGACGAACTCGTGGCCGGGCACGGACACCGCCATGGCGTTGACGGTGAAGTCACGGCGGACGAGATCACCCTCGAGGGTGTCGCCGTAGGCGACCGCCGGGTTGCGCGAGGTGCGGTCGTACGCCTCGGTCCGGTAGGTGGTGACCTCGAAGCGCACCCCGGACCGGATCAGCCCGACGGTGCCGAACGCGATCCCCGCCTCCCAGACCCCGTCCGCCCAGCCGCGGGTGATGTCCAGAATCTGTTCGGGGCGGGCGTTCGTGGCGAAGTCGAGGTCGGCGCCGGACGGGTCGGAACGGCCCAGCAGAGCGTCCCGGACGGACCCACCGACCAGATACAGGCTGTAGCCGGCGTTCGCGAAGACCCGTCCGAGAGCGTCCGCCGCGGGTGGCACCTTGAGCAGGGCGCTCACCGCCCGTTCCGCGGAGTCACGTGGATTGTCCAAGCAGATCACCGACACCGCCCCAGGGTATAGGCGGCCAGGGCGCGAACGCCCATGGTCGTTCAGCCGTTCGGCGGCCCACGGCCGTCCGGCGGCCTGGTGCGGGCGGCCGAGGTTGCCTGGTCGAGCGCCCGGGTACGGGCGGCCTGGTGTGAATCCCGCTCGCGGTTCCGTCGGCGCCGCCTGGCGCGGGGGCCGACAAGAGCGACAAGAGCGTGGCCTGGACGCCAGGGGGACGCGCGCCCGGGTTGTGAGCGGCCGGGGCACGGTGGGCTTTGGCGTTTACCGTTCGTTGCCGGGGCCGCCACCAGCGGACAGGCTACGGGCGCATGCTGGGAGAAGCGGCGCGCAAGGCTCGTACGATCAGCCCATGGCCCCGTTCCCGGCATCCCCTCGGCGGCGGTTGCGCCAGGTGGAGGAGACTTCGGCGGGTGGGCTGGTGTTGGACGACCGTTCGGAAATGGCCAATGCGGCGCTGATAGCACGCCGTGACCGGAATGGCCGTCTGCTGTGGTCGTTACCGAAGGGCCACGTCGAGAACGGGGAGACAGCGGAACAGACAGCGGTCCGGGAGGTGGCGGAGGAGACTGGTGTGACCGGACGGGTACTCGGCCGGCTCGGCATGATCGACTTCTGGTTCGTCACCGGACGGACGCGCGTGCACAAGACCGTCCACCACTATCTCCTGCTTCGCACGACCGGGGAGCTCTCGGACGTCGACGTCGAGGTCGCCGAGGTCGCGTGGGTGCCGCTGGCCGAGGTTCCGCGCCGGCTCGCCTATGCGGACGAGCGCGGCCTCCTGCGCCGGGTGCCGGCCATTCTCACGGACAGCGTGTGACAGCCGGCCAGGCGCGTCCGGCGGCGCGGCGTACCGCTATGGTAGCCGTAATCATACTGTCGGTGATATTTTTGCTGCTGAGCACGATGGCCCACGCCCGGGCCGGCCCGTCGTCCACAAGTTCCACGCGTGTATCCACAGGTTCGTCCACAGACCAGGCCGGACCTGTGGATTCGGCTGGGCCCACGGGCTCGGCGGAGCTCGCGGGCCCAGCGGACGCCACGGGCCCCTCCGGTGGGCTACGGCCGCGGCCCGCCGGAGGGGCCCGGTCCACCCAGTCCGGTGGGATGGTCCAGCCCACCGAGCGGTCCGCCACGGCGGTCCAGTCCGCTCTGGTGGTCCAGTCCGCCACGGCGGGCCGGGTCACCACGGCCGTGGCCACCGGCGTCGCCCGGCCGGTCCGGGTGGCGCTCGACGGGCTGTCCGCCGTTGCCGGCCCACAGCTGCCACTGACCGTCACCGGTCATCTGGAGCTCACCGGCACCGAACAGATCTCCGGTGTGGAGATACGGGCTGAGCTGGCGCGCGCGGTGTCCAGCCGCAGGGAACTGGCGAACCTGCGTGAGAACCCGGCCGCCGCGGCCACACTGAACTATCCGACCACGGTGGTGTCCAGGCCGGTGGCGAGCAGGCTCGTGCCGGGAGCACTGCCGGCCACGTTCACCGTGGACGCGCGGCTGACGGGGCTGGGCCTGCCGGCCGCACTGCGGATCTACCCGTTGCGCCTCACCGCGTCCGGCGTCGTCGGCGGCCAGCGCCAGGTCGTCGGGACGACCTACTCCTCCCTGATCTGGGTGCCGGCCGCGGTGACCGCCCCCACGCCGGTCTCGGTCGTACTGCCGCTGGCGGAGGTGCCGCGGCTGCGCGCCGACGGCCGGCTCACCGACGACGGCCTGACCGAACTGGTGGCCCCCGGCGGCCGGCTGAACCGGCTGCTGGACGCCGTCACGCCGAGCGACGGCCGGCCGGCGCCACCCGTCGCCCTCGCGGTCGACCCGCTCCTCGTCCAGACACTTCAGATCATCTCCAGCGGCCCGTACGAGGTGGCCACACCGTCCGGTCCCAGCCCCCGGCGGGCGGTCCGGGACGCGGCGGCCTTCCTGACGAAGCTGAAGGCGTTCGCGGACGCCGGCGGAACGATCTTCGCTCTGCCCTACGGGGACGTCGACGTGGTGGCGCTGACCCGCGCCCAGGAGTTCCACAGCATCCTGGTGGCGCTGCTGACCGGCCGGACCGTCATCGCGAACGCGACCGGCCGCGGCCCAGACGCGACGATCGCCTACCCCGGCGACGGGCTCGTCGACGCCCCCACCCTCGACCTGCTGCGCCGCATGGGCGTCACGACCGTGATCGCGGACTCCCGCCTGCTGCCGCCGAAGGACCCGGAGAAGACCTACACCCCCGCGAGCGCCACCGGGATCCCGACATCCGGTGGCGTCGTGCGGGTGCTGGCCGCCGACCAGCCGCTCGGGGTGCTGGCGGCCGGTCCCGCCGGCGGGACCGGTGAGGCCGGCTCGCCGACCCAGGCGGAGTCGTTCCAGGGCCTCCTGGCCGAAATAGCGATGATCACCGCCGAGCGGCCGGGGCTGGCCCGCCCCCAGACGATCGCGCTGCCGCGTTACTGGGACCCGCCGGCCGGCTGGGTGCAGATGCTCATGGGCGGCCTGTCCACGCCGTTCTCCCGGCCGGCCGCGCTGCCGTCGACACCGGCGGCGCAGACCGCCGCCGCGGGAACCGGCTCCACGGGAAGCAACCCGGCGGGAAGCAACCCGGCGGGGCAGGCTGCCCCGGCCGACGAACGCGGCCGGCTGGCCTACCCCGGCTGGGCCCTCGCAGCCGAGCTGCCGGTCTCCCGAGTGATCGCAGCCGAGGACCTGCGCGGCCAGATCCACGCGCTGAAGTCCGTCCTGTGCCCGCCGGACTCGGGCGCCGCCGGCGTGCGCAACTGCGCCGCCGCGGGCATCGACGCGATGGAGAACACGCTCACGTCGTCCGAGTCGGTGGCCTGGCGGGCGGGCGCCGCCGGCACGGCCGGTGCCGACGAGCTGGGCACGGGTGTCGCCGGCGAGGTACAGGCGCTGCGGGACGGCATCCGGGTGGTCGCCTCACGCAGTGTGTCACTGACCGGCAAACACGGGACGGTTCCGGTCACGCTCGAGAACAACACCGAGGTCATCATCAACGTGCTGCTCTCCCTGTCCTCGACCGACCGAGCCCGGCTACGATCAGCGACCCAGGTTAAACTCACGGTGCCACCTCTGCAGAAGGTGCAGGTGGAGATCGAGGTCGATGCCGAAGGTGCCGGAACGTTCCCCGTCGATGTCACGATCCTCACCCCGGCCGGCAAGCCGCTGTCAGCCGCGCCGCCGGTGCGGATCCTGGTGAAGTCCACGGTCTTCGGCGTGATAGCGGTGGCGATAACGGGAGGGGCGCTGGCGGTTCTGGTGTTCGCGGTGCTGCTCCGGCTGGCCCGTCGGCTGCGGACGTTGCGCGTGCGGACGCCCACCGCGGCGTCCGCACGAACCGGACCGGCCCCGCCGGGCGGTGGGCCCGTCCTGGCCGAGACACCGCGGGCGACCGGGGCCACCGGGACGGTCGGGCTGTCCACGCGGCCCGGGCTGTCCGGGCTTTCCGGCTCGTCCGGGCTTTCCGGCTCGTCCGGGCTTTCCGGGCCGTCCGGGCTTTCCGGGTCGTCCGGGCT
>NZ_CEVIVD010000222.1:1961-5659 GCF_982290655.1 Protofrankia sp. CiP1_Cm_nod3 | reverse complement strand
GGGCGGCGGTCGGCGGGGCGGCACCTGTCAGGGCCGGTCGCGTCGGGATCCGGCCGGCGGGCGCGGGTGGCCGACACGGAAGACCGGCCGGCATGGACGGGCTGGCACAGACGGGCTGGCACGGACGAGCGGACAGCCGGCCGGCACGAGGAACCGGCTGGCGCGGGAGCCGTCGGCCAGGTCACCCGGCCGTGGACCGGCCGGGACGGCCGGCCGCCACCGGGGCCGGACGGCCGCGGGCTACTCGACGCCGGCCTCAGCAGGTGCGCCCCGATGGACCTCACGGGACACCTCGCCAGGGACGCCGACCAGCGCCGGGCCGGCGGATCCGGTGGACCGCACGGCTCCGGCGGGCCCACCGGAGCCGACGGAGCCCGTGGGTTCGGCGGGCTCCGTGGGCTCGGCCGGCTCCGTGGGCTCGGCGGGCTCCGTGGGCCCGGTGGGTTCGGCGGACTCGGTGGGCCCGGACGCCCGCTGTGCCGGGACACCGCGCAGCTCCCGCAGCAGCACCCGTTCGATGGCCGTGCCCGCGGCGTCCCACGGCAGGTCGGCCACGCCGGCCGCGGCGGCCCGCGCCCGCTCCTCCCGCTGCCCGGCCGAGGCCATGCCAACCACCTCGGACAGGGCGGCGGCCAGCTCACCGGGCGTGGGCTGGGCGTAACACACGTACGGGTTGTCCAGTACCAGCCGGTTGTGCCGGGCGTCGTTGACGACCGGGACGCAGCCGGCGGCCAACAGCTCGAACGGGATGAGCGAGACATTCGTCACCGACAGACACAGCCCAGCCACGCACCTGTTGTACAGAGCGTTCAGCTCGGCCGGTGTGATGACGCCGTGCCGGTGCGCCGGGAAGGGCAGGGCTGTCACGTTCTCGCCGAAGAGGTGGATCGGCACGTCCGGGTGGCGCCGGTGGAACTCCTCCAGCGCCAGCAGGCCGAGGGGGTAGGCACGCCGCGGTGTGCTCGGCTTGGCGTAGAAGACCACCCCGTCCCGGGCCGGCCGCCGCGCGGACGTGTCCACCCGGTACACGTCCGTGTCCGCGCCGAACTCGAAGTGGTCGCACGGCATCCCGTACTCGGCGGTCAGCTTCGCCGCCAGCCAGCGGCCGGCGGTGATGCCGTGGAAGCCGAAACGGAACGTGTTCTCGGCCAGCAGGCTCTCGGTGCCCGCCGGGTAGAACAGCGGCTCGAAGTCCTGGACGCAGTAGAACCGGCGGCCCGGGGTCCGCGGATCGGCCACGACGTAGGCCGACTGCCACGAGGTCGCGAAGACGGCGTCGCACGGCAGCATCGGGCCGGTCGCGTCGGCGACCTCCGCGCGGATCCGCGGCCAGTAGCCGCGGAAGACCTCGGTGTGGGCGCGTATGTCGCCGGCGTAGCGATCGTAGAAGTACAGCCGGCAGGTGTGGCCGCGGCGCTCCAGGTGCTCGACCAGCCGCAGCAGGGTGGTGTGCCCGCCGGAGCCCGGCGGCGGCGGGGTCATCACCCAGTTGACGACCAGCGGGGCGTCGTCGCGCGCGGCGGCGGGCACCGTCGGGCGGGTGCCCCCCGCGGGTGCCCCGGACGCGTCCGCCGGCACGGCCTGCCCCGCTGAAAACGGGCCGGCCGCCTCCGCCGCCGCTACCGGCACCGCCGCGTGCGGCGCTCCCACCGGCGTCGGCGCCCCCGGCGCTCCCAGCTCCGGCGTTTCCAGCTCGGGCGTTTCCAGCTCGGGCGCTCCCACCGGCGATGGCGCCCCCGGCGCCCCGGCCGGCATCGGCGTCAGTGGGCCGGCCCGTAACACCTCCCGCGCGCGGACCGGCAACGCGCCCGACGGATCGTCCAGCCGCCGGGACGCCGCCCGCAGCACACGCCCGGCGAGCCCACGGGTGCCGTCCTCGCGCACGATCCGGGCGATCTGCCCCGCCCGGCGCGTGATCTGGTCACGCGTTGTATGCCGGTTCCCGGCCGAATCGTTCATGGCTTCCCCCCTGCCGTGCCCGTCCCCCCGTAGATGATGGCCTGCCCGCACGGGCGGCCGCGCACCAGGGTCCGGCGAATCCGCTGATTCCGCGAATCGCCCCGACGGGCCCGAGCGGACGCCAATCCGTGCCCGGCCCGACAGAACATGGATCCGGCAGGGCATGGCCGTCGCCGGAAGCTGCTAAAGTTCGTCCGGGTTCGAGGCATGTCCGGTTTGTTGTCATGCCCATGCCGCCGGGGGGCTCACCAGCAGTGCGATCATCGGGAAGCGCGGTCGCTGTTTTCCGTGACCAGGGCCCGGAAGCCGTTCCGGCGGGAGCCCGGGCACGGCGGGGATCCCGCCGGCAGAGGGTGGGGCGCGAGCCGGGAGCATGATTTGATCACGGTCTTCGGCGTCGAGAATACGATCATCAACGTCTTCGGGGCAGGACCGGGCGCGCGCCGCGTCGGCACCAACGGGGGGTAACGGTAGATGAGCAGGCGTGTTCCGGCCGGGACGCTGAGCCGACGCCCGACGGTCTCCGTCGTGGTGCCGTGTTACAACTACGCGCGTTATCTCGCGGAGTGCGTCGAGACGGTGCTGACGCAGGAGGGTGTCGACCCGGAGGTCATCATCGTCGACGACGCCTCGACCGATGCCAGCGCGACCGTCGCGGCGGCGCTGGCGGCCGCCGACGGCCGGGTCCGCGTCATCCGGCATCCGGCCAACCGCGGTCACATCGCCACCTACAATGACGGCCTGGCCGAGGCGACCGGCGACTACGTGGTCCTGCTCTCCGCGGACGACCTGCTGCTGCCCGGCTCGCTGGCCAGGGCCACCGCCCTGCTGGAGGCGAACCCCTCCGTCGGCATGGCCTACGGCCACCCCACCCATCTCTACGAGGGCAGGCCACCGAAACCACCGCGCACCCGCGTCCGGAACTGGACAATCTGGGACGGGCCGGAATGGATCCGGTTACGTTGCCGGGCGGGCATCAACTGCATCTTCAACCCCGAGGTGGTGCTGCGGACCTCGGTACAGCGCGAGATCGGCGGCTACCGGCCCGATCTCCCGCATTCGGGTGACCTGGAAATGTGGCTGCGGGCGGCCTCGGTGGCCGACGTCGGCCGGGTGAACGGCACCGACCAGGCCTACTACCGCGTGCACGCGGCCAGTATGCAACGCACCGTGTATGCCGGGCACCTCACCGACCTGCGAGCTCGCTGGGACGCGTTCCAGGTCGTCCTCACCGGGCGCGCCGCGGGCATCCCGGACGCCGACGGCCTGCTCACGACGGTCCGGCGCACGCTGGCGAACGAGGCGCTCGGCCAGGTCCGCCGGATCTGCTCGGAGGGCCGGGCGGAGCACGACGGCGACCTCGTCGACTCCTACCTGCGTTTCGCCCGGGAGCTCTGGCCGGACGCTCCGGCGCTGGCCGCGTGGCGGGCGATCCCGGTGGCCCGGCGGGCCGGCGAGCACCGCTCCGCCGTCACCGCGCTCACCACCTACCGCACGATCGAGGACAAGATCCGCTGGCGGCGATGGCGCTGGAACGGCGTGTGATCGCATGGCACGCACCGGCACGGCCCACAGCCACGCGTCATGACCTCCGACGCCACCCGTCCCGGTCGCGCGACCACCGGGACGGATGACTTCATCTGGATGGACGGCGCCCCCCCGACCGGGGATCCGCCCGTCGAGCGGACCACCGTACGGCTGCAGAGAATCCCGTTCCGCAGCCCCCCGACGGGTGACAG
>NZ_CEVIVD010000222.1:0-1531 GCF_982290655.1 Protofrankia sp. CiP1_Cm_nod3 | reverse complement strand
CGTAGCTGGCAAGGACGGCACGAGCGACAACAGCGGCACGGCCGGCGACGCGTCCGGCGACACGGAAAACCTCGACCAGATGGTCCGCCGCGGCGCGATGTGGACCACGCTCAACGTGGCGCTGTCCCGGTTCGGCCAGTTCGGCGTCGGCATCCTCGTCGCCCGCCTGGTGGCCCCGGCGGACTTCGGCGTCTTCGCCGTCGCCCTGACCGTCCTGTCGATCGTCATCAACGTCAGCGAGCTCGGGGTCAGCGCGGCGCTTGTCCGTGGCAGCCGCGAGGAGTGCCGCCGGATCGCGCCGACCGTGGCGACCATCTCCATCGGCACCGCGGCCGCGCTCGGCGCGATCATGGTGGCCACGGCGGACGTGTTCGCCCGGGCGCTGGGATCCGACCAGGCCGCGGAAGCCGTCCGGGTGCTGTCCATCACCGTCGTGGTCGCCGGCTTCGGCGCGGTGCCCTCGGCCCTGCTCAAACGGGACTTCGCCCAGGACAAACAGTTCATGGCCGACTCCGCGAACACCGTCGTGTCCGCGGTCGTCGTGATCCTGCTCGCCGTGTCCGGCTGGGGGGCGATGGCGCTGGCCTGGTCCCGGGTCGCCGGCCAGGTGGTCTCGATCGTGCTGCTGCGGCACTTCAGCCCCGAACGCGTCCGGCCGGGGTTCAGCCGGGCCCAGGCCCGTCAGCTGCTCGCGTTCGGGCTGCCGCTCACCGGCGCCAACGTCGTCGCGTTCACCCTGCTCAACGTCGACTACATCGTGATCGGACGGCAGCTCGGCGCCGTCGAGCTGGGCCTGTACATGCTCGCCTTCAACATGTCCGGCTGGCCGATCAACGTCTTCAGCGCGGTGGTGCGGGCCGTGTCCATGCCGGCGTTCGCGCGGGTCAGCGAGGACCGCGAGCAGCTCCCGGCCCGGTTCGCCGCCGCGGCGTCCATGGTCGCCACGATCACGATACCGGTGTGTCTGATCATGGGCGGGGCGGCCGGCCCGCTCGTCGCCGTGGTCTACGGGTCGAAGTGGCACGCGGCCGCCGGCGCGCTGGCGGGTCTTGCGATCTTCGGTGCCGCCCGCACGATGGTCGAGCTGCTGTCGGACTTCCTCGTCGCGCTCGGCAGGACCCGGGAGATCTTCGTCATCCAGGTGCTGTGGATCGCGGCGCTCATCCCAGCCATGATCATCGGCGTCGGGCGCAACGGGATCGCCGGTGCCGGCGCGGCCCACGCGGTGGTCATCGTCGGGGTCACGCTGCCGATATACGTGCTGGCGCTGCGTCCCTTCCGGATCACCCCCTGGCTGCTGGCGCGGGCGGTCGGCCCGCAGGTGCTGGCCGCCGCCGCGGCCGGCGCGGCCTCCTGGCTGGTCGCGTCGGCCGTCGCTCCCGTCTGGCTCGCGCTTCCGGTCGCGTCGGCGGCCGGGTTCGTGGTCTTCGTCGGATGCCAGTGGTCACAGGTCGTCCGCGTCGTCGGGCGCCTGCGCTCCCGCCGGAGCGGCCGGGACGACGACGCGGCCCCGCCGGATCCGGCCCCCGCC
>NZ_CEVIVD010000221.1:2142-5691 GCF_982290655.1 Protofrankia sp. CiP1_Cm_nod3 | reverse complement strand
CCGCAGCACCCGGCCCTGCCACGAGCCCTGCCACAGCACCCGACGTTGCCACCGACCCTGCCGCAGGCCCCGGCCGTGCCGCGCCCACCCGCCGCGCCCGACGCCCCCACCGTGCCGCGGTCACCCGTCCGGCGCTGGTGGGAGCGCGGTTCCAGCCGGTCGGAATAATCCCGAAAGGTGATCAGGCGATACCGGCGGCCGGGAGCGCCGGCGGCTCATGGCCGAGGCCGGGCCGCTGAGCAGGCGGGTTGAGACCGACAACCCACCCGGAGGATCGCGAGCAGGCCGGCGTCCGACCGTCGGGAACGGTAACCTCCGATCGTGTCCGCATCTCGGCTACTTTTCCGCACCCGGCGGCGACGCCCCGTCGTGCTCGGCCTCCTCGGCGCGCTGGTCCTGGTGCTCACCGGCTGCGACAAGCCGACCCCGCTGGTGACGCTGCAGTCCGGCGACAACTTCGTGCAGGCGCACGCCGCCCAGTACGACCGCGACGGCACAGTGATCAAAAACGACAAGTACCAGGCGCCGGTCCTGCACGCCGTCCCCGGGTCGGTCGTCAACATCGACGTCGCGAAGTCGATCGCCGACAAGGGATATTTCCTGGCGTCCAACGACACCCGGATCACCGACGTCATCACCGAGCCCCACTACCGGCTGTCCGTGCCGGACGGGCGCGGCGAGGTGAACCTGACCGTCTTCCAGGCCCCGCACACCGGCTCCGAGCAGGCCTCCGGAAGCTGGCCGTTCCGGCTCGTCGTCCAGCCGTAGCCCGATGAGCCCCAGTCCTGTCAGCCTCGCCCGCACCGGCCCGGGCGGCGGCACGGCACGTCCCGACGGCACAGGCCCGGCCGTGGCACGCCCGGTCCGCGACCATCCGTCGACCGCCCCGCAGGCGGCCGCGTGAGCCGCATACTGCTCGTCACCGCGATGGCAGCCGAGGCGGACGCCGTCTGCGCCGGAATGATGGGGCCATGGCGGCCCCGGCCCACCATCGGCACGGGTAGCGGCCCCGCCGCTGCCGCCGGTGCGGGCAGGCTGTCGCGCGGTTCGCCGCCGTCGTGGGACCGCCAGCTCCTGACCGCCGTGCGGATCGGCCCCTACCTGGGACGCCGCTCCGGCCCGGTGACCGTCCTCGCCGCCGGTGCCGCCGGCCCCGCCGCGGCCGCCGGCACCGCCACCGCGCTCGCCACCGCCCAGGCCACGGGGGAGCCGTTCGACCTGGTCGTCTCCTTCGGGATCGCGGGCGGTTTCGCCGGCCGCGCGGACATCGGCGACCTGGTCGTCGCGGACGAACTGATCGCCGCGGACCTCGGCGCGGAATCCGGCGTCGACGCCCCGCCCGGCGAACCGGGACAGCCACCCGCGCCGGCGTCCGGCGACTTCCTCACCCTGGAACAGCTCGGGCTCGGAGCCTCCACGCTGACCCCCCGCGAGGAGATCAGCCAGGCCCTCACCAGCGTCCTCGCCGGCACCGGGCGCCCGGTGCGGACCGGACCGGTGCTGACCGTCTCGACGATCACCGGAACCGAGCGGCGGGCCGCGGCCCTGGCGCTGCGTTTCGGCCCGGCCGCCGAGGCGATGGAGGGGTACGCGGTCGCGGTCGCGACGGCGGTGTACGGCACGCCCTTCGCCGAGATCCGCGCGATCAGTAACGCGGTCGGGCGCCGTGACCGGGCCAGCTGGGACGTGCCGGGTGCCCTGGCCGGGCTGAGCGCCGCGGCGGCTGCCCTCACCGCCGGCATCGACACCCTCACCGCGGCCCTGCGCGCCACCGGCTCCGGCTCCGGCGGCCCGGCCAGACCAGCCGGCCCTGCCAGACCAGCCGGGCTGGTCAGACCTGCCGGGCCCGCGGGAGCGACAGGACCAGCCCCGGGCGGCACGTCGTGACCGGCAGCGGGACCGACACCGGGACCGGCACGTCGACGATCCCGACGGTGATCCCGACGTCGCCACCGTCCCTGCCGGTCCCGCTGTCGTTGGCGATCTCTCCGTGCCCGAACGACACGTTCGCCTTCCACGCGCTCACGCACGGGCTGGTCGGGGACGGCACCCCGGTCACGGTGACCTTCGCCGACATCGACGTGCTCAACAGCCGCGCCGCCGACGCCCTCGATGACGTCGTCAAGGTCTCCTACGCGGCCCTGCCCTGGCTGCTGGGCTCCTACCAGCTGCTGTCGGCCGGCAGCGCGCTCGGACGCGGCTGCGGGCCGCTCGTGCTGACCGCCGGCCAGGCCGGCCTGCGTGGCGCCCGCGTCGCGATCCCTGGCATGCGCACCACCGCCTACCTGCTGTTCCGCCTGTGGGCGCAGGGACGCGGGGTGAGCGAGATCGACGTCCTCTCCTTTGAGAAGATCATGCCGGCGGTGCGGGACGGGCGGTACGACGCCGGCCTGGTGATCCACGAATCCCGGTTCACCTATCCGTCCTTCGGCCTGACCGCCATCGCCGACCTCGGCGACTGGTGGGAGTCCGAGACCGGCCTGCCGATCCCGCTCGGGGCCGTCCTGGGGCGTCGTCACCTCGACGGCGCCGCGCTGTCGGCGGTGGTACGGGCGAGCGTGGCCGCCGCGTTCGCCGACCCGGAGGCGTCGCGCTCCTACGTCCTCGACCACGCTCAGGAGATGGACCCGGACGTGGCGGACGCCCACATCGGTCTGTACGTCAACGACTACACCCTGCAACTCGGCGACGAGGGTTACGCGGCGGCCGAGGCCCTGCTGGGCCGCGCGGTCGCCGCGGGCCTCGTCCCGGCCCTGCCTGCCCCCTTGCGCTGATCCGTAGCGAAGCCGATCCGCACCAGAACCGATCCGCACCAGAACCGATCCGTAGCGAGGCCGGAGCCCGGCCCCGGCCTCGGAATTCTGGGGCGAAGGACGGCGGCCCGCCGCGAGGAGCGGCCGTCAGGCGATCAGACCTCCAACTCGTCGGCGACCGCGTGGACGACCTTCGCCACCTTCTGGGCCGTGCGCCGGTCCGGATAGCGCCCCCGCCGCAACGAGCCCTGCACCTCGTCCAACAGTTTGATCATGTCTTCGACCATGCTGTGGAGCTCGTCCGGGCTGCGCCGCGCCGCCTGCGCGGCGGCCTTCGTCACCGACGGTGGAGCCGCGAGCAGCCGCACCGACAACGCCTGGTCGCCACGGCGGCTCGTGGCAACCCCGAACTCGACCCGGTCACCGGGCTTGAGCCCGTCCACACCGGGTGGGAGCGCGGCCTTGTGGACGAAAACATCACCGCCGTCGTCACGGCTGAGAAAGCCAAAGCCCTTGTCGACGTCGAACCACTTGACTCTGCCGGTGGGCACGGAAGACCTCGTTATGAGTAGCGAAGGGGGACTGCCCGGTGAGATACCGGGGTCTCAAGGCTATCCGGGGACGCGCCGACGAGTGGCCGTCCGTACTTTTTCATCACCGAGCAGTAGCACCCGAATGATGGTCACCCGGCTCTCCTGCAAGCCGGGCCAGCCAGGCCTCCCGGTCGGCCTCCCCGATCCAACGGCCTCCCGAACATGACAGACATGATCGCTCCGCTTCTGGCCCACCACCCGGG
>NZ_CEVIVD010000221.1:0-1541 GCF_982290655.1 Protofrankia sp. CiP1_Cm_nod3 | reverse complement strand
TCCGGCGCCGCTCACCGGCCGGCGCCGCTCACCGGCCGGCGCCGTTGTCCCCGGACGTTCGCGCCACGGCCGGCAGCAGCTCGTTCATGGAGCCCGACCGGAACCCACGGGGGTCGACCTCCACCCGCTCGAAGCCCTCGACGACGGCCAGCAGGTCCGGGCGCGCGGCCAGCGCCACCGCCTGGCCGGCGTCCACCTCGACCATCGCCACGTCGCCGAGGTCGCGTACCCGCAGGTCCCGGATGGCGAGCCCGGCGGCGGCCAGCGCCGCCCGCAGCCCGGCCTCCGCGCGCTCGACCCGGGCCAGCCGGGCCGGTGACACCTCGATGCCGTAGGCGATCCGGCTGGCCAGGCAGGCCGCGGCCGGCTTGTCCCAGGTCGACAGGCCCCACCGCCGGGACGCCTCCCGGATCTGCGCCTTGGTCAGGCCGGCGTCCAGCAGCGGGGTACGCGCCCCCCGCTGGGCCGCCGCCCGGATACCCGGGCGGAACCCGGCCACGGCGTCGTCGGCGTTCGTCCCGGTCACCACATGGGCGAGGCCGAGGGAGTCCGCGAGCGGCCGCAGCGTCTCAGTGAGCTCCGCCTTGCAGAAGTAGCACCGGTCCGGCCCGTTGGCCCGGTAGCCCTCGCGTCCCATCTCGTTCGTGGCCGGGGTGAGATGACGGACGCCGAGCCGGGCGGCGAAACCGGCGGCGGCGGCGAGCTCGACGGCCGGCAGGGACGCCGAGCTCGCCGTGGCCGCCACCACCCGGTCGGCGCCGAGCGCCCGGACCGCCGCCGCCAGCAGGAACGCCGAGTCCGCACCGCCGGAGAAGGCCACCAGCACCGAGCCGAGCCCGGCCAGCCGCGCGGCCAGGTCGTCGAGCCGGCCGGGCAGCAGATGGGACGACAGCCAGCCGCCGAACGCGGCCAGGCCGGGCAGGACGACGTCGGCCCCGGCGGCGGCCAGCTCGTCCGCCGGGCACGGGCCGGTGGCCACCGCGACGGCCAGCGCCCCGGCCGCGTGCGCGCCGACGACGTCACCGACATGGTCACCCACGTAGATCGTGACATCGTGGGCGAGCATGGCCCCGGCCTTCGTCTCGGCGAACCGCCAGCCCTCGACCACGTCCACCGCGATGCCGATGTGGGTGAGGCTCGCCCGCGCGAGCGGCTCGCTCTTGGCGGTGACGACGACCACCTGCCCACCGTGGCGACGCACCTGGGCGACCGCGTCGGCGGCTCCCGGCATCGGCAGCGACACCGGCAGCGCGTGGACGGCGTACAGCTCGCGGTAGCGGGCCACCATCTCCGCCACCCGCTCGGGCGGGAACCAGCGGGCGATCTCCTCCTCCAGCGGCGGCCCGAGGCGGGCGGCGGCCGCCGCGCCGTCGATCGCCACCCCCGTCTCGGCGGCCGGCGTTGCGTCGGCAGTCGCTCCGGTGGCCGGGCCGGTCATCGGATTCGACCTGGACATGACGTTGCTGGACCCTCGGCGTGGCGTGGTGGCCACCTTCGCCGCGCTGGCCGCCGAGACGGGGGTGGCGATCGACGGCGCGGCG
>NZ_CEVIVD010000220.1:0-5253 GCF_982290655.1 Protofrankia sp. CiP1_Cm_nod3 | reverse complement strand
CACCAGCACACCCGTTCACACCCACGCCCCCAACGCCGCTGACCCCCGACATCCACGCGTAGGGACACCATATCGACGAAAACCACCCACGACCGCAGCCGGCATCCACCACTCGTAGGTAGAAAGCGCTGCCCCGACAACGTTTTCCACCTACGGGTACGGAAGCCGTCGGTGGAAAACGTTGTCGAGATAACGTTTTCCACCTACACCTCGGCCAACACCCTCAGTACGACAGCAGGCGGACACCTGCGGGCAGTGCGGACACGGCACCGCCGCCATCGGTCCGGACGGTACGGTGTCACCGTGCGTGTTCACCCGACATGCGGCCGCCGGCCACTCCCCCCGGGAATCGCGCCGGCCTGGGGCAGCACCGAACACCTGGACCTGCACTGGGGCAACGTCACCATCCCCAACCTGACGATCCTCGACTGGGAACACTGGGGCACCGGCGTGGCCGGCTCCGGCGCCGCACGCCTGTACTGCACCGCCCTGGCCGCCCCCGAAACCGCCGAACAGCTCCACGCCACGTTCGCGGACATCCTCGACAGCCCGTCGGGACGCTACGCGCTGCTGGTCGCCGCCGCCGACATCCTGGTCAACGTCGCCTGCTACGAGGACACCGTCAACCTCTGCCCCGCCCTCCACCAGCTCACCAGAAAAATCCTGAACCAGCCGGAGAGACCCGGTGAACCGATCATGAAGAGCTGACCCGGTGAGAACCGTGGAGAGGGGAGTGTCACGTTTTTCTTACGCTCCTGCCTGGGGTTCTTACGCTCCCGCCTGGGAAACGGGAAACGCACCGTTCACCCGAACGGTGGCGCGCCCCGGCCCGGCCCGGCTCGTCGACGCATGCGCGGATCACGTCGTCGTGCTGGCGCGTTCCGCCTGCCGGACGAACCCGGCCAGGTCGGCCGTGAAGATCTCAGGGACCTCGAGGGCCGGGAAGTGCCCACCGCGCGGCGGTTCGGTGAATCGCACCAGGTTGCGCGAACGCGCGACGAAGCTCGCCGGCGGGGTCACGACCCGCGGGTCGGGGAAGGCCGCGAACGCGGAGGGCACCTCGATGACGCGGCCGGGCGGAAGCGTGATCGGGCCGGCGAGGAACTCCGAGTAGGCCACCAACGAGCTGGCGACGCTGCCCGAGGCAAGATAGATCATCATCTCGGTGATGATGTCGTCCGCGGTCAGCGCCGGTCCGCCGCCGGCGGCGTTGGCGTTGGCGTTGGGGTCGCTCCACAGGTGAAACTTCTCCAGCGCCCATGCGGCGAAGCCGGCCGGGCTGTCCGCCAGGGCCGGTGCCAGCGTGAGCGGCGCCGTCACCTGCAGAAGAAGGTATGCGCCCAGGGGGCCGGTGTTCAGGTCATGCTCCCGCCGGACGAACGCGGCCTCGTCGGCCGACGGATCCTCGACGCCGGTCAGGCCGCTTCCCAGGGGCGCCCCGTCGTGACGGACGCCGAGGAGGGTGGTGTGCAGCCCGGCGCAGTGGTCCGGATGGTCGAAGGCCATCCACTCGGCGATCGGCGCACCCTGATCCCCGCCGTGGACGTAGTACCTGGACTCCCCGAGAACCTCGGTAAGCAGCCTGTGGAAGAGGTGCCCGGCCGACCGCGCGCCGAGCGGGGCCGGCGCGAGCGAGGAGAAGCCGTATCCGGGTAGTGACGGGACGACGACGGTCAGCCCGTCCCTCGGATCGCCGCCGGCGGTCTCCGGGTGCGCGAGCCCGCGGATGACCGCGCGGAACGTCGCGAACGAGGTGGGCCATCCATGCAGCAGCAGCACCGTCGAGGGAGCGGTTCCGGAGCCGGGCTCCCGCAGGACGTGCAGCTTGACGCCGTCAACGGTGGCGATGAACTGCTCGAAGGTGTTGAGCTCTCGCTCGTGCCGGCGCCAGTCGTAGCCGGTGAGCCAGTACCGCGTGAGTGCGTCAAGCGCCGCCGGGTCGGTACCGGACTGCCAACCGGGCCGTCTCGACAGGGCCGCCGGGTCGAATTCGGCGAGACGCTGTCGGATCCGCTCCAGCACGTCGTCCGGTGTGCTGATCCGGAACGGCGTCACCCTCCCGGCCGGCCCGCCTGATCTCCGTCCTGCCTGCTCTCCTGTACGCATCCGGGCCCCTTCTAGTCGTAGATCTTCAGGCCGCAGCCCTTACCAACACCATCTATATCATTTAATGGTGTCGCTCCTGATAGGTGGTTCACTGGTGAGGACATGGACCCCTTGGACGCCTGGTCGTCGCACTACGGTGCGCCGCCGTCGCTGCGTGCACTGGGGGCGTTCCTCAACTCCGTGGACGAGCGGATCTTCGGCGCCCACCGGCCGCGCGAGCAGCTCACGGATCCCGAGGCGCTGAGCCGCTGGCTCACGGCTCACGGCCTGGCGCCGGAAGGGGCGTTCGCGGGCGAGACCGAGTTCGCGGACGCGCTGCGCCTGCGCACGGCGCTTCGCGAGGCGGCCGCGGCCAACCGGCGGACTACGCAACCGCCTCCGGAGAGCGTCGATCTGGGCGACGTGGCCGACCGCCTCGCGCTGCGGATCCGGGTGGGCCCCGGCGGTGTCGAACTCGAACCCGCCGGAGGCGGCGAGGCCGCTCAGGCAGTGGCGCGTCTCGCGGCCGCCGCGGTCCTCGCAACGGCGGACGGCACCTGGCAGCGAGTGAAGATGTGCGCGGCGCCGGACTGCCGAGTCGTCTTCTACGACGAATCGAAGCCCCGGACCGGGCGCTGGTGCGCGACCGCCGTCTGCGGCAACCGGGCCAAGACCCGACGCTACCGGCAGCGCGTCGGACCGTCCCGCCCGGCGACGCCCACCGACACCCCGTCCCCACCGGGCTGAAATGAATATTATTAGCTTTTCAGATGTCCTCAAGCTGGTTGTCGACCTGATGTCTTACGGTCAGTGGTGAAACGCCGAAATGGCTCGCTATGACGTCGAGGGCGGCGTCCTCGTCGTGCGTCCCGAGAGTCGCCAGTGCACGGCGTATTCCCTCGGCCGGGGCAAGCAGCTCGGCCGCGAAGGCGCCCGCGACCCGGTCGTCGCCGACATGGGTGGAGGCCAGGAGGAAGGTTCGCTGATATGGCCGGAAAATCGCACGGCCGAGTGCCTTCGCGCGGCGGAACGACTGATAGTGGCTACCAGGCCCCGCCGTGCTCGCGAACGTCGGTGAATCGCTCAGCGCGAGCCCGCACCGGTCGTCCCGGACAGCGGCAAAGCCCTGTAGGCCGCCCGCGGGGCCCTGAAGTGTCCGTGCGCCCACCCAGGCGGATATGTCGAAGGGCACGGTCGCCCCGGTGCCCAGCGCCTGCCGCACCGCGCGTGCCATTTCGAAGCCGACATGCCATGGCTGTCGAAGGCCGGCGCCGTCCCGCACGGCGCCCGCGGCGAGCTCACCCGCCACCGCCGCACGAAGAGGATCCAACGGCATCGCGGCGTCGGCTGACGCGTGGCGAGCCGCTTCGGACGCTTTCGGGAGCCACGCAGCGGCTATGTCAAGGGTGTCGAGGTCCGCGCTGTCCAGGAAGTCGTCCCGAAGCTCGTCCGGGATGGCCGGCACAATGGCCAGCAGTTTCGCCGTGGTCTCCTCGTCGACCGCATACGGGTCGAGGCCCAGCCTGGCCGCCGCCAGGAAGAAATCCCGCTCCTCTTCGTCCGCGTTTCCTATTTCCGCCCATTCCGTGGAAAGCGGCGTCTTCCCGACGTCCGACTCCGCGAGCCGGTCAAGGACGCGTTGGACGATGCCGGCCAACGTCTTTCTGGCTTCGTCGGAGCGCACCAGCGCTCGTCCGCGTGACGCGAACCGCAACGCCCCCGGCACCCGGTCCTCGTCGGCGGCCCAGACAATCCGGGTGATCGCCCCTTCGGGTACCGCTGTCAGGTCGGGCCAGGCCATCCCGTCTCCGGCGCCCCGCAGGTTGTGCTGGCGCAGCCAGGGATACCGGCGCAGGTTGGACCACGTCCAGTGCGTGGGCCTGATGGCGGAGGGACGAATGTGCCCCGTCAGCAGCCACCAGTTGGTGGCGATCCATTCCGCCAGCGGATAAAGACTGCCATAGACCGACCGCCGGAAGGTGCCACCGGCCTCCTCCACCTGCGTCACACATCTGCCGTCCACCCACAGCTCGTACCTCGCCCAGGTGGCGGCCAGTTCGGGAGCACGCACGCCGGGTGCGTCAAGCCACTCGATCCGCAACTCGACCCCGACACTCACGGAAGCCACCCCGGAGCTTCCGCGGGAAGGATCGGGTATCCCTTGTACTCGCCAGACCCCGAGTTACACAGACGCGCCTCGTAGACGCGTTCACCGACCCGCGTCCATACGTAACGCGGGAAATCACCCTCGACGTGTGCGCTGACGTTGCCAGCGCGCACCGCGTCGTACAGCCATTTGGCGACATCGTCGAGCACCAGGTCACGTGGACACGCCGACGCGTCACTTCGCAGCTTCCCCGGCCCGGCGCTGGTCAGGTAGTCCTTGTGCTCGGGGCTCGGGGTGTAGGAAACCCGCGCGGCCAGGGCAGCCAGATACCCCGGATCGGCGGCTATCAGCTTGGTTGAGCTGCGTGGCCGTCGGCGACGGGGCGCCCGCATCGCGACCCCCTACATCGTGTCCGGCTCGGCATGGCTACAAGATGAGGGTACCGGCGACCGTCGACCCGGACATGCCGCATCTGTGTCTTCGGAGTGGCCCGTGACCCGCTGCCGTCCGCCCGTGCCAGCGCCGCAGCCCCCGCAGGTCCGGCCCTGTGGGCGAATCGGCCAGGCAGGGGGCTGGCTCGTGGAGCGCCGAGCCGGAACATACGCCCGGTACTCCCGGACAGGAGGTGGTGTCGGTGGCCAGGTCACAGGCGTGCCATCCGGTCGGCCGGGAGGGGCGGGGCCAGGGGCGCAGCCCCAGGGAGACCCTACGGGCCCGCCGGCACCGCGCTCGGCCGGCCGAGCAGCACACGATGCGGCTTCCTGTCAAACCGCACAACCTTGATCGTCGCCCAGGACCTCCGACACGCCGCGGATCGGGGGAGGTTCCGGAAAACATCGGCACCTCCCTGACCCGCACAAACGTTATCGATCATGAATTTTTGCCCAGTTATCCACCTCCCGGAGGTTCTGGAACGATCTTGCATCGTCGCAGGTCAGCGGGGGTGAAAACTGTGACGGGGTCCCCGCGCAGGCAAAATCCGAGTCGAACTGCGACAAGCCACTCGTCAGGTGCGGCTGCCAATGCCGCAGGCTCCCACGTGGGCAAAAACCGAGCCGGAC
>NZ_CEVIVD010000219.1:0-5344 GCF_982290655.1 Protofrankia sp. CiP1_Cm_nod3 | reverse complement strand
GGGGTAGTCGCTGGGTCTGCGGGTCTTGCGGGGTGCGGTGCGGTCGGGGCGGTCGCGGATGGTCAGTCGTGGGTCGCAGATCTCGAGGAGGAACGCGAGGAGTGCCTGATCAGGGGGGGAAAGCCGCGGTTCGGATGGAGTCGGACGCGGCGGTGAGGGCCCGGCGGAAGCTGATCTTTTCGGGTGGGGTGCCGGTGGTGTCGGCGGCGATGCCGATGAGGCGGGCGAGGGCCTGGTAGACGGCGAACAGGGCCCACATCTCCTGGGCGACGCCTTCGGGGTCCTTGCTGCGCAGGACGGGTCGTCCTTCGCCGAGGTCGGTCTTGTGGTGGCCGATCACGGTCTCGCATCCCCATCGCGTCGGGTAGGCGCAGGCCAGGTCGAGCATGGGCCATTCCTGCGGGTCGAGAAGGTCGGTGACCAGGCAGAACAGTTCGGAGGCCGTCTCGGTGTCGCCGGTGGTGGAGTGCACCGTGTACTCGATCACCCGCACCGTCAGCGGCGGCCCGTCCGTCGCACGGGCCGCTGTGAGTTCGGCGAGGTAGGTGCCGTCGTCGAGGATCTGGACCGGGGCCAGCGTGAAAGTCGCCTTCGCGCGCCACAGCAGGTGCGCCCCGGTGGCCAGGACCTCTCGGGCGAGCCGGTAGGACAGAAAGTTACGGTCCGCCAGGGTGATCATGCCTGGGCCCAGATCGGGCAGCAGATCGCGGGCCAGCGACGGCTCCCCGGTCGTCCACGGGCCGAACGACGCCCCCACCAAGGCGCCGGTGGCGGCCTCGGCGGCGATGACCCAGCGGACCTTCGGGAACGGCGCCGACCCGCCCCCGTTCGATGGACCGCCGAAGAACGCCCGGTTCGCCTTCGTGTCCAGCCTGGGAGAACTCACCCTGACGCCCTACGGCACGGGAGTCTCCCGCCTTCCCGACGGGCTGCCTTTCTGATCGTCCCGTCAGACCGGTAGGGAGCGTGGGGGCCGGCGCGCGCCGGCCCTCACGCAGTCACTGCTCAAGGCGGGCACGCAGGACCTTTTGTCGATCTTGCCGATGGCGGTCAGCGGCATCGCATCGACGACGAGCAGTCGGTCGGGCTCGGCCTGGTCGCCACCGAGGCCGCCAGCTACGGCATGCCGCTGCTCGTCGGCAGCCACACCGGCGTCGGGCAGTTCCTCGCGAACCCCGACGCGCTCCCCGGCCATCTCGGCGCACCCTCCGTCATCCCCTGCCGGAGCACGAACGTCACGCTCTGGGCCGACCGCGCACAGCAAATCCTAGCGGACCTGCCCGCCGCCCGCCGCCGCGCGGCAGCCCTGCGCGCCCACCTGGTCTCCGAGTTCACTGGGAGAAGGCCGGCACACTGATGATGCAGGCCCTCGGCTCCGCACCCACCCGCGCCGCCAAACCGCGCCCGCGGCGGGCGCTCCACGCCGCCCTCGCGGCGGCCTACCCGGACGCCGCCCGGCCAAGCGCCGCAGCAGGACCCGCCACAGCACCGTCCCCAGGCTCGGCATCGCGCCCCCCGGCCAGGCCCGGCCAAGAAGCAGGTGACGCGAGCCACCGCCGTGCACGCCAGTTCAAACATCAGCGCAGACGCGTTCGGACATCGACACCGGCCAGCCGTCGCCGAACCGCCCCGCAGCGTCGACAACCCGCGTCGGAAAACAACGTCGTCAAACGTTCGTGTCGGGTATTTTCGGCGCCGTGCTGATCGGATACGCGCGGGTCTCCACCGCCGACCAGAACCCTGATCATCAGATCGACGCCCTGGAACGCGCCGGCGTCGCCCGGCGCGACATCCACGTCGACATCGCCTCCGGCGCGAAGGCGTCCCGGCCGAAGTTCGACCTCGTGATACAGCTGCTGCGCGCCGGGGACACGTTGAAGGTCACCCGGCTGGACCGGCTCGGCCGCTCCCTGCTGCACCTGGTCACCCTCGGCGCCGAACTCACCGAACGCGAGGTCGGGCTGCACGTCGTCGAGCAGGGCATCGACACCGCCACCGCCGAAGGCCGCGCCATGTTCGGCATGCTCTCCGTGCTCGCCGAGTACCAGCGCGAACTCATCGTCGCCAACACCCGCGACGGCCTCGCCGCCGCCCGCGCCCGCGGCCGCACCGGCGGTCGCCGACCCCGCCTCACCACCGACCAGGCCACGCTCGCCCAGCAGCTCTATGACGCCGGCCAGCACACCGTCAGCCAGATCGCCGACATGTTCGGCGTCCCCCGCTCCACCGTCTACGGCCATCTCGACCCCGCCAGCATCGGCAAGCGACCGGCCGTCGCCGGCTCGACACGAGACGGTGCGGCGTGAGCGCGGATCTGGTCAGTCGGCAGACCCGGAACCTGTTCCGGAGCCTCATGACCGGCAGCACGTACGGGGAGATCGACAGGGCATTCCAGGACGAGGGCTTCGCCCCGAGCACCACCTGCACCTACGAGGACAGCAGCGTTCGGCGCACCCGGACCCAGGAGTACCTCGAATCCGTCGACTGGACGGACCCCAACCACGTCATCCGGGTGCTCCGGGTCTTCGAGTGGCTGCTCCACGGCTTCGAAGCCCCCTACACGGACAGGTTCCTCAACTCCCTGCGCCGCGACGGGTACCTCATCGACAAGGACACCGGTCACATCACGCCCGCGGGCCCCCGCTTCACCGTCGACTCGCTCGCGAACCTCAAAGACCCCTCGGCGATCCGGGAGCACCTCGACCGCATCCAACGAGCGGTCATCGACGACCCAGCTCTCGCGATCGGCAGCGCCAAGGAACTCATCGAGAGCACCGCCAAGGTCGTCCTGACCGAACGTGGTCTGCCGGTCAACGACAAGGACGACGTCCCCGCGCTCATCCGCCAGGCTCAGCAAGCTCTCGACCTACACCCCTCGGCTGTCACACCCGGGCCCGACGGCAGCGAGGCAGTGAAGAAGATCCTCGGCGCGGTCTCCGGAGTCGCAGTGGGCGTCGCCGAGCTCCGCAACCGCGCTGGCACCGGCCACGGCCCGGCCGCCACCCGCGCCGGCCTGCGCCCCCGCCACGCCCACCTTGCGGTCAACGCCGCACTCACCTGGTGCCAGCTCGTCCTCGACACCCTCGCCGACCCCGAAGCCCCCTGGCGCAAGAACCCTGATCATCGCTAGCGCCAACGGCTGCACGGATCCTCCTCGGACCCCGACACAACGAGACCGGGACAAACCGTGGGAGGCTACGCCGCGTTCATGATCGGGCCGGCGACTGCCCGGTCGGGGCTGCTGCTGAGGTACCAGCAGCGGGCGAGGTCGCAGCTCTGACAACAAACATCGGGGCCGTCGGGCGCCGCTTGCCCCGGCCGGCTGCAGCCTCTACTGGCTTTGGGCTGCGGATGCGTCTGTCCCGGTCGTCGGGGTGAGCTGCAGGTAGATGTTCTCGCTGTCAGTGCACTCAAAATGCGCTACGGGGTCGACGCCGGTGCCGATCGCGGCTCGCAGCTCGGCTGTGTTGGTCAGGCGCACACGCGGGGCGGTGACGGTGAGCAGGCCGAGTTCGATCTGGTGCGGGCCGCAAGTCACCCCGTAGCCGATCTGTCCGGTGCACGCGGTGGGCTCGGTGGGGACCAGGTCCAGGAACGCCTCGATCCGGTCTTTCTTGACCGTCAGGTCAATGCCCGTGCTTCCGGCGGTTATCTGCTGTCCGGCGAGCAGGTGGGCGGCATCGATGAGGTCGCGGGCGTCCGCCCGGGTGAGGTCGTCCGGGATCGGGAAGAGTATCCCGCTGTAGTTCTGCAGCTTCTCCAACGCGTCGATCAGCTCGCCGAAGAGTCGTGCAGCGGCGAGGAACCGCTCCATGTTGGTGGTGGCTTGCCGAGCGACGTTCCGGTCGTCGATGCGGATCTCGAGCCGGTCTCCGGGGTCGGTGCGGGTGAACATCTCGTAGGCCGGACGCAGTGCGTAGGGATACCTTCCTGCGCCGCCTCGTGCCCTGATCTGCACGGACACCGAGCTGCCCTGTTCTGGACGGTCGACAGTGATCGTCACTACGAATGTTCCAGTGGGGTCGTGCCCCGTCACCCGGACACCTTTCAGTCCCGTGGTCACCGGGTCCATCTGCAGCGGAAGCCGGTGCTTGACCTGTCCTGACGGTGCCACGATGACCATTTGGTAGGTCAGGGTGTCGTCCGCCTGGCCGGCGACAGAGGTGATCCGTAGCCGTTCGGCCGGGACGCCGGTGTCGAACAGCGCCTGGCTCTGGGGGGAGGCCACCACCTCGAAGTTCGCCACGTACCTGCCGTCGACCTCGGCGTCGCCGCCGTAGTCGACGACGGTGTCCAGCTGTCGCCGCGCCTCGTCCGCGTGTGCATCCCCGTCGGGGAAGTCGAAGCTGGCGCGCAGTTGTACGGGGTCGAGCGCTGCGGCGCCCGGGAAGCGCTCCCGAAAGGTAATGACGACCTCGTCGGGGCCGGTGGAGAAATCCGGCCGCCAGCAGGCGGACAGGTCCTGAGCACGGCGAGACAGCGCCGCCATCCGGGCGACCGCGTCCGCACCGGACGTCATGGCCTGCTGCTCGAGCCCGAACTCCCTGGCCAGTTGCAGCAGCTGGTAGCTGTCTCCTTCGACGAAGCGGCGCAAGTACTCGCGCTTGGCGAACTGGAGGTCGAGCCACCTCCGACCCAGCCATTCGAGTTTCACCGCGGGGTGGTCGGCGACGAGGGCGTCGAACCAGGTTTCCTCGCCGGGGGAGTGGTCGGTCGGAAGAACGAGCACCCAGCGGACCGGGTCGTGCAGGATGGCCCGGTCGAGCGACTTTTTGATCTGTCCCCGCTGGCCGGAACTGAGTCGACTCCGCTGGCTGGAAGTGGGCTGGTCTTCGGCGAAGGACTTGATCTCGAAGATGGTCAGACCGTCCGGGGAGTCCCACCGTACGTCGCGGCCCCTGTCACCGCCTCTGCCGTCGATCGGTCTCGCTCCCGGGTGCAGCTCGACGAGGAGGATCTTGATTGCTTTCTCGATCGTGTCCGGGTCGAGGCGCGACCAGTCGATGAAGCTCATCTTTTACCTGTCTGGAGAGTGGTTGCCGCCTGCTGTCGTGAGGTGGCGGTAGATGGTGGGGCGGGTAACGCCGAACTCGTCGGCGATCTGCTGGACGGTGTGAGTGCGCTTTCCGTCGGGTCCGGTCTCTTCGTACATCTCTTGCGCGAGCTGCACCTGCCGGGGGCCGAGCTTAGGTTTCTGGCCGCCGGTGCGGCCGCGGGCGGCCGCGAGGCCGTCCATCGTCCGTTCGGACATCAGCGCGTGTTCGAACTCGGCGATCGCGCCAAGGATCTGGAAGAACATCCGGCCGACTGCGGTGGAGGTGTCAATGCCCTGGTCGAACACGAC
>NZ_CEVIVD010000218.1:4911-5601 GCF_982290655.1 Protofrankia sp. CiP1_Cm_nod3 | reverse complement strand
CGCGCGCAGCTCCGGCCCGTACGACACCGGCGCCGCGGACAGCCCCTCGGGCCGGGCGGCCACATGGCGACGCCCGCAGCCGCACACCACCGGGTAAAGGTCATGCTGGGTCACGGTCGACCGGGCCGGCTCGAGATCGTGGGCCTGGTGCGAGCGCGCGGCCCCCGTCACCGTCGCCCCGGCGAGCGCCGCCCCGCAGCCACACGCACCGCCCGGAAAGTGCTGTTCGACCCGGTCCGGGTCCTCCCGCCAGGCCAGCGTCAGCCCGTCCGCGCCCGGCTGCTTGCCGCGCTGCTTCTTCCCCGCCCCGCCACCGCCCGCCGCCCCGGGAGTCCCGCCCGGCGGCGGCTCCGGCGGCTTCCGCCCCGGGATCGCGTCGTCCGTGGACGGCGACAACGACGAGTTCCGCGAGTTCCGCGACGCCTTCCGTTCCAGGTCAGCCGCCTTCGCCGCCAACTCCGCGATCTCCCTGGCCTGCGCCGCCACCGTCACCCGCAGCTCACCGATCAACTCCGCCTGCGCGCGCACGAGGGCGATCAGTCCCTCAAGGGGCATCTCCTCCGGCTGCGCGGGCACCCCGCTACATCACCACACGCACCAGACCTGCTGCGCCACGCGTCAGCCAACAACCGAACCCGGCTCGAGAGCCGGCCACCCACAGCAACATCAACAAAGAACCTGAACGTTTAC
>NZ_CEVIVD010000218.1:0-4866 GCF_982290655.1 Protofrankia sp. CiP1_Cm_nod3 | reverse complement strand
TCGTGGTCTGCGCTACCTGCCACGGCCAGATCCACAAGGGGCGGCCCGCTACACCGCTCACGCAGTAGTCACCGGAGAGCCGGATGATCGGGAAACCATCACGTCCGGTTCGGCGGGAGGCCGCGCGGAAAAGGACCAGCCCTCGGGCTGGCACCTCGCTGCGCGGCCGACCCATCCGGCTGGTTCGATGGTTATCGCCGGCTGACTATCCGTTACGAACGCGACGGCCGCAACTTCCTCGGGTTTCTCTCCCTCGCGGCCGCACTGATCTGCTGGAAGAAACTCCCCACGTGAGACACGCTCTTAACGCCGGGGGCCACTCAGAGCGTAGACGGCCCCGATCGCCCGCTCGGCGTACACCGTTTTCACATGATCCTTTCGGCATCGTGAACCGACCCGCCGCTCGGCGGGCAGACAGTCGCGGCCGGACTGCCACGTCGGGAATCAGGCGGGCTTGACGCCTCGCCGGAAGAAGGGACGGCGCCGATGGGGCATTTCGGATTCGTCGAGGCGGGCGCGATCGGTCTCCTACAAGGGATCACGGAACTGTTTCCGGTATCCAGTCTCGGGCACAGCGTGCTCGTCCCCGCGTGGATCGGTGGAAGCTGGGCGCGGGACCTGGACGTCTCTGCGCCGGAGTCGCCCTACCTGGCCTTCATCGTCGCCGTACACGTCGCTACCGCGATCGCTCTGATCACGTTCTACTGGCGCGACTGGGTCCGGATCACCAGTGGTCTGACGATATCGGTACGGGACCGCCGGGTCCAGACATCCGACCAGCGACTCGGCTGGCTGCTGATTATCGCGACGATTCCGGTCGGAATCAGCGGTCTCCTGCTGGAGCACACTTTCCGCACCACGCTCGGCAAACCGTTGTCGGCAGCGTTGTTCCTGACCGTCAACGGTGGAGTGCTGCTCGCTGGGGAGCGGCTGCGGCGGAGGAACACGGCGCCCGGCGGACCCGGGTCCGCGCCCGCTCCGGTGATGGCAGCGCCGATCACGGGCAGGTTCACCGCTGGGAAACCGACTCCGACGCCCGCCACGGGCGCTTCTGAAGGCGCCACCCCGGGATCGGCCGACCCGGCGCCGCTGTCCGTCGGCGCCGCCGCAGACCTGGCTGCCGATCAGAGACTGGCCACGCTCTCTGTGAAGGACGCTCTTGTTGTCGGCTTCGCCCAGGCCGCCGCACTCGCACCGGGGATCAGCCGATCGGGCGTGAGCATGGTAGCCGGTTTGATCCGCGGCCTGTCCCACGAGGACGCGGCTCGGTTCGCGTTCCTGCTGGCCACCCCCGTGATCTTGGCTGCGGGCCTACTCAAGCTGCCGGATCTGTTCGGCCCGCTCGGCAACGGGGTACGGGGGCAGACCCTGTTCGGGGCGGCGGTCGCGGGTGTCGCAGCCTATCTGTCGGTGCGGTTCCTCAGCCGCTGGTTCGAAACCCGGACGCTCACCCCGTTCGCGTTCTACTGTCTCGCCGTCGGATTCGTGTCCGTGCTGAGGTTCGGTCCCTTCTCATTCTGATTTCGCAGGCCCCGAGGCGCTCTGCCCGTGAGACGGTCAACTGCGGGCAGGATCCGGCCGGAAACGATGGAAAGGAAGTCCTGCGCTGTCTGGTCCACTCGCACTCAATATTCTTGACCCCGCCTCACTGGCCTCGACGTTCGGCCTTGCCGGTCTGACCGTCATCGTGTTCGCCGAGACCGGCCTGCTCCTCGGGTTCTTCCTTCCGGGTGACTCCCTGCTGTTCCTCGCCGGCGCCTACAGCACGACCCGCACTACCGCCGGCCAGCCGCATTTCCACATCGGCTCCGTGCTGGCCGGGGTGGCCGTCGCGGCGCTGGTGGGCGCACAGACGGGCTATCTGCTGGGCCGCCGGGCCGGCCCGGTCCTGTTCAACCGACCCGACTCCCGGCTGTTCAAACAGGAGAACGTGGAACGGACCCAGGAGTTCCTGGACCGGTACGGCTACGGAAAGGCGATCATCCTGGCGCGGTTCGTGCCGGTCATACGCACCTTCATGAACCCGGTGGCCGGTGTGGTGGGCGTGCCGGCCCGGGCCTTCACCCTGTTCAACGTCGCCGGCGGGTTGATCTGGTCGCTCGGCGTCACCCTGCTCGGCTACACCCTTGGACGGTCCATCTCGATCGACCGGTACATCATCCCGATCACGCTGCTGATCGTGGTGGTGTCCGCCGTTCCGGTAGTCCGGGAATACCGTCGCCAGACCAGACCCGGGCGGCGGCCCGACGCCCGCGCGGGAAGCGACCACGACCGCCTGCCCCGGTGACAGCGGTTGCCTGTAGTCGAGCAGGTACCGCGGCATCCACCACGCAGGCGTCCGTGCAGCTCACCTGTCACTCCCGAGTCCAACCACGCGGCGGATGCCTCAGGACTCCGCAGCTGCTCATTAACAGAGTTTCCCGCCCGCTTACCCTGTCCGACCCATGGCTGGCCTGGCGTGCCCTAATGTCCGACAAGTCGCGGCTTGGCTCACCCTCGTCCCAGATTCTTCCGCCGCGGCGACCGAACCGAGAACGAGAAAGAGCCCGATGACTTCACCGAGCATCCCCATGACTTCACCACGCACCCTCGCACCAAATCGCCAACTCCTTAACAAAGTTCCAGAAGTCACCATCTACTTCTGGATCATCAAAGTGCTCTGCACGACGGTTGGTGAATCGGCCGCTGACTTCCTCAACGTCAACCTGAACCTCGGTCTGACCGGTACGTCCGTCGTCACAGGCGTCCTGCTCGTCGCCGCTCTGATCTTCCAATTCAGGGCGAATCGGTACATACCGAGCAGGTACTGGCTGGCGGTGGCGCTCGTGAGCGTCTTCGGCACATTGGTAACCGACAATCTCACGGACAGTATCGGTCTGCCACTCGAAGCGAGCACCCTGATTTTCGGTGTTCTTCTCGCTCTCGCCTTCCTCGTGTGGTACCTGATCGAGAAGACGCTCTCCATTCATTCCATCTTCACCAGACGGCGAGAGGCGTTCTACTGGCTGACGATTCTCGTCACCTTCGCGCTCGGCACGGCGACCGGCGATCTCATGGCCGAGGTGCTTGGGCTCGGCTACCTGGCGACGGGAATCATCGTGGTATCGCTGATCGCCATCATTGCGGTCGCATGGCGATTCGGACTCAACTCGGTTCTCTCCTTCTGGATCATCTACATCATGACCCGCCCGCTTGGAGCATCGATCGGTGACTACCTCTCTCAGTCATCGGGCCAGGGCGGGCTGGGCCTGGGTGCGACGGTGACGAGCCTGATCTTCGTGGCCGGCATTCTCGGCATCGTTACCTATTTCTCGGTGACGAAAGCCGATGTCATCCCGAGTGCCTCTGCCATTGACACTGACGAGGCAATGGAACGAGGAGGCTTGTGGCAGACAGTCGTCGTCGTGGCGCTCGTCCTCATCGCCGCAGGGACGGGATACTTCTTGCGCAAGTCCTCGCTTCAAGAAGACACGTCAAACTCGGCTGCCGCCGTGCAGTCGATCCCCGGCGCAAGCCAGACAGTGATCCCCGGCGCAAGCCAGACAGTGATCCCCGGCGCAAGCCAGGCAGTGATCCCCGGCAGAAGTCAGCCAGCACAGCTCTCGCCCCTCGGAGACCTCTCGAAGTTCCGAAAAATCACACAGGACACGCTGGATCTCCTGAACGCCGGCAACCAGTCTGGCGCTACGGCCCGCATCGGTGATCTCGAAATCGCGTGGGACAACGCCGAAGCGCGTCTGAAACCGAAGGACAAGGCTGCGTGGACCAAGATCGACGGAAAGATTGATACGGTGCTGCGCGCCCTCCGGGCAACGAGTCCGAACTCGAACAGCGAGAGGGTCGCGCTAACGGCATTGCTCACCACACTCGGCCCGAGTGACAGTCATTCCTGAGAAAGAAACCCCGAAGCTACAGGTAGATACTACGAGGCTTATGTAGAACCTGTTGGGTGCCAGAACTCGGCTATCGGCGTTGACCTGGGGTTTTAGGCCGTTCGTTCGTATTAGTTGATCAGGCCACCGAGGACGGGCCGACGCTTGATGTGTCCCGTCGTGACGTCAGTGATCGGGTGGTCGGGCCGCGGCGGTTGGAGGTGGAGCGCGCGGGGAGCTCGGGGTGGGATCGTGACCGCGGTGATGCCGGCGTCGGCGAGGACCGCGTCGAAGGATGCGGTGACCTGCCCGGCGCGGTCACGGACCAGGGCCTGGACGTCGGCCGCCCGGTCGCCGAGGTCCATCAGCAGATTCCGGATCTGTTGGGTGGTCCAGGGCCCGTCCGGGTTGGCGGGGCCCCAAGGAGGTGCACGGAGCAGGAGCCGACCTCCATGACGAACAAGCGGTACGGACGCTGGAGCGTCACGGCGCAGTCCGCGTGGAAGAAGTCGACCGCCACCCTCACCGGCACCTCCCGGATCAGGCTGCCCCCAGCTTCACCGCCCTACCATGACAGGACAGCGACGAAGGTCTCCCAGCCCTGTTCGATCAATTGGCGCCTCACGGCGCACCCGCCGGTGACCCCAGGTCGGGTTCTTCTTCGCGAGGCGCAGAACCAGATCACGGATCTTGCGGCGGACCGGTGGCCGACCGGGCGACTTCCGTGGATAGGTCCATTTCCGGGTGAGGAGGTCACTCCGGCCACCGCAACACGGTGGCCGGAGTGACGAAGAAAACGTCCCAGCGGGTCCGGGGTAACAGCCGGGACAACGCCGTCAGGATCTACCCGATCTGCCGGTTCCAGGGTCGGACGGTGGACCTGGCGCCGCAGCACCGCCACCTGGTGTCGTAGGACGAGGAGCTCCACCTCTTTCGCCGTGTCGCCGCGTACGCGGAGCAGCACCCCGAGAGCGTTGCGCGTCAGGCCGTAGAG
>NZ_CEVIVD010000217.1:0-5586 GCF_982290655.1 Protofrankia sp. CiP1_Cm_nod3 | reverse complement strand
CAGGACCGGGTTGAGGTGAGGCTACTGCTCGTGTAGTTCGTGAAGCGGGGTTACGTTCGTGGTGAGTGGAGGCAGCGCGTGGCCGTGCCTCATCGTCGGCTTTTCCGGATTCCGTGCGTTGACCTTCTCATTGATCTGGAACCAGGTGACGATCTCCGAGATGTCTTTGCTCTGGCGTCGTTTTGTCGAGCCTCGGGGATAGCCGACACGGACGCCGTCGCGGTAGCCGGTGGCGGCCCGGCGCAGCGCGGCGATGTGGGCGGTCTGGTCGAAACTGCCGCCCGCCGCCTTGGCGGTCGCCGTCCGGAAGGCTTCGACCAGTTTTTTCACGACCTCGGTGACCCACTCCGCGTCGCCGTCCACGGGATTCCGGTCGATGGCGCCGAGGCAGCCGGACAGGTCCCGGTAGGCGGCGGCCACCGTCTCGCCCCGGACGAGAGAACTGTTCTCCGGCAGCAGCTCGAGAGTGACCGAACCCAGCCCGAGCGGTCGGCCGCGACCGAGCCGGAACACACCGAAATCGGCCGGCTTTTCCAACGGCTTCAGTTCTCCGGGGACGGTGATCTCACGGGGGTCGAGCAGCCACAGCAGCGCGCCCAGTTCCGCCTCGGTCATGTTCGTGACGTCGATGTCGAAGGTGAATGTGCTGCCGGCCCTGACCCAGGCCAGCACGGAGGCATTCCGTTTCGTCCGCAGCTTTGCCGGTTGCCTGTCTGAGGCCCGATTCCCCTGCTGGGAGCTTTTTGGCTGGGTGTTGGCCCGGGCACGGACCGCCTGCTGAACATACTCGTCGGGCTTGTCCTCAAGGTCGCGGTGGCGGGGAAAGACCTTGAAACCGCGCAAGCCTGCTTCCGGGCCATACATCTCTGCCTTCAGAGTTCCCTCGTCCACCGATTTTCCGCTGGGATCGGCCGCGCTGTAGAAACGGGCCTGGCTCGGCTTGGGCGCGCCAAGTTCGATCAGTGGTAGGCCGGACTCGCCCTGGAAATCGATAATTTGTACCGACTCAGGCCGGATCGGTGAGATCGTGACATGCCCGCGATAGGCGGTGGCATTGTCATCTCCTGCCTTGGCGTGCTGCTCGACTGTGCCAAACACCCGGTCCGCCGCGGAAAATGAGGTGAACTCGGTCGGTGGCAGGCGCTTGGGATCGACCAGCTGTCGTGGTTCCCGATCGTAGAGCCGCCGGGAGACCATTACTGGCAGTAGCTGAAGAATTTCTGTTTCGCTGGAGTCCAGCTCCGCATACAGCAGGTCTCCATCCTCCAGTGGATCCGATCTTTTCGCATGGGTGTTTTCCCAAAAAGGCTTCCGTTCGGCTATCGGAAGCCATTCAATGATCGGACGAGATGTCTTTTCCAGAGTTTCTTTGCGGGTATTCTCTGGAGAGTCGAGCAGCTGCCTGCGGTAACTTTCAAGGATTTCGCGATATCTTTGGACGACGAGAGGTGGAATGGGTATGGGGGGTTTTTTATTGCTTGCCGGGTGGGCGAAGAAAACTCGTTCATCGTGCTTGTTCGACGGAAAATTTTGTTGACCTGGTATAGGGTTCGTCCGGCATACCCATCCGGTAGTAGTGATTCTTTGCTGCGTAGATATGTGTTTCGCCCCCGACGCGTTACTCACACAAAGTTTCGGACTTTTTCCCGCGTAATTGATCGCTTGCACGAGCCAGTAAGTGTAGGTAAGCTTTCCGAAGTCGTCAAAATGTTGGATCTCGGACATGCCGATACTTACGGCTTCGCCGTGCTTAAATCGCCGTAGTTCGTCGAGGCCATCGGGTGTAAAACACAGATGCGCGGCCTTGCCGGCCTTGCCGTCCTTCCGATCCGGAAGCATCGCCGCTGGTAGCGGCTGCGTCTCGTCCTTGACGGACGAGCGTGTGCCGAGCAGCAGGGTCGCCCACAGTTTTCCCTCGGTGTCCTTCGTGATGCGGACCGGGGCCAGCCCGAGGGCTTCGTACGGCTGCGCACGGTATGGCAGCGGTCGGTCATGGCTGTCGAAGACCCCGAAGCGGGAGAGGGTGGCGATCTCGTAGGCGGAACGGAGCATTCCCTTGACCGACGTCACCGGGATCTCGACGTCGTGGCCCTTCGTGGCGTCTTTCGCATCCCCGGACCGGGAGCGGAGCCGGAGGTAGGTGTGACCGGCCTCGGCCTCGGCCTCGTGCCCCTCGTGCTTCGTGGTGCCCTCCGCCTTCGAGTCGGTCTCGCCGACGATCAGTGGGGTGCGGACTGTCATCCGCACCCGCAGGCGCCCGTTCCATAGCTCCGGCCGCAGCCGGTCGTGGCCGGCCGGAGCGGCGTCCCCGAACGGGGTTCCGTCGGCCGGCCGGGATGGCAGCGGTGCGAAGTTGTAGGCGTGGTGAAACGGTTTTCCCTCGGAGATCCCGGAGTTGTTCGCCCGAGCTCCGTTTCTTGTCCCTGCGTTTCCGCGGGTCCTGTCGTTCCCGCTGCTCGTGGTGTAGGCACCGCGGCTGTTGTTGTGGGGCGGTCTGTTCACGGCTCAGGCCTCCTGGGTGGGGAATGATGCTGGGACCGCCGCACCGCACAGCAGTTCGTCCGCGGGGACGACGTTGCCGTAGCGTGACTCGGCCACGAAAACCTCGAAGCTGGGCAGGGCAGCCCTGGTCCGCCCGGTGAGACCCGTCACCGGCGCGACGAACGGGCTCACCCTGTCCTGCTGGAAACGGGCCCAGCCGAGGCCGGCCGGCAGCGCGGTGGATCCGGAGAGCGGGCGGGCCGAGCCCCACAGCAGGTAGCTGTTCTCCCGCGCCCAGCACACCGTCGCGCTTGGCTCGGGTTCCTGCCGTGCATCCGGCGGCACCTCCTGGGAGCCGTTGGCAGCAGAGCTGTCGGCGGCAGCGGGATCGGCGGCAGGGAAGGGGGCGAGCGTGATCAGGACGGTGTGTTCCTCTCCAGCTACCCATCGCCACTCGACGGCGAGCACGCCCGGCCCACCGCCGAACAGACGCACCTCGAAGATCTTCTTCAGGACGTCCGCCGGCAGCGCGGCGCCGTGTTCGTCCACCAACCGCCAGTCCGTGCCGAGTTCGGCGAAGCGGGGGCCGGCGGTGCGGTAGAGCAGGGCGTACAGCAGCGGCGGCGCGGGCTCGACCTCTCGAAGCGCGGTCAGCGCCTCGGCGAGCCCGCCGCCGGGCAGTTGCCGCTCACCCAGCAGCGCCTTGTAAAACGTCATGCTTCCCCCTCGCCGCTGCTCACGGCATCACCGCTGCTTACGGCATCGCCATTGCTACCTTGAGTGCCGTTCGCATCGTTCGGAGCGTTTGTGCGTACGCCCGCGCTGTTACCGTTCGTGCCATCGCTGTCCGTGCTGTCCTGCTCCGCGCCGCTGGTGGACGTGCCGGACGGGGCGATCCAACGGGTCCAGTCGCCGTCGGCCGGCGGTAGTTTTCGTGCTTCGGCAAGGATCGCCGTGACGATCGCCGATGGGTTCTTCTTCGGTCTCGTCGCCGACCAGCCAGACGCCCACGGATGCCTGCCGGCGTTCCCGGAGCCGGCAGGCCCATGGGCCCGCACGTCGATCCTCGTCACGGTGATCGCTCCCAGCCCCCGGGTGCCCCGG
Organism: Protofrankia sp. CiP1_Cm_nod3; assembly: GCF_982290655.1. Lineage (NCBI taxonomy): Bacteria > Bacillati > Actinomycetota > Actinomycetes > Frankiales > Frankiaceae > Protofrankia > Protofrankia sp. CiP1_Cm_nod3. Next base: position 2,001 of record NZ_CEVIVD010000217.1, on the reverse strand, counting down.
CTGCCCAGCGGCAGCGTCCCGGCGGCGAGTTCGGTGAGGACCAGGGACAGCAGGACGAGCGCGGCGTCCGCCCGCTCCGACGACTCGCCGAGCCCCGGCCAGCCGGTGATCAGCCGGTCGAGGTCGACCTCGATGGTGATCGGTTCCCAGCCCCGCTGACGTCCCTTTCCCTGCTGGCCTTTGGTCGCCGGCTGCCGCACCGGAAGTATCGTGAACAGCCGTTCGTCCGCCGGGGCCGAGGTCCAGCGATCCAGCGCCACCTGGGTCGAGAGCGTCCCGAGCCGTCCCGCCGCGACAGGGAAGGCCGAGCTGCCCGCTGCCGCGGCCACGCTGTCGCCGTCTGTCGCGGTGGAGTCGTCCGTCGTGCTGGAGCGGTCCGTCGCGGTGGAGCCGTCTGTCGTGATGGAGCCGCCTGTCGCGGGAGGCGTGCGCAGGGCGTCAGCTTCCGTCCGGTTCAGCCCGGGCGACAGGTGGACGTCGGAGATCCGTAACGGCGACTTCCAGTCCGCGCTGCCGAACAGCAGCTGTATCAGCTCGGGATCCTCCGCCCGGTCGACGACAAAGTCCCGCTGCCCGAACGGCGGTTCCTTGCCCCCGCTGGGCGGCCCACCACCGATGATCGTTCGTGCGATGCGGGTGGCTCGGGTCCGGAACGCGCCTTTGATCGCCGAACCTGGCAGGACTGGCTGCCAGACGAAGTCGCCACCCTGAGTACCGTCACTGTCAGTAGTGGCGCTTTGGGTAACGGTGGGCTGGGACCTGTCCGGTCGGGTGTGCGTGCCGGCTGTGCCGGCATCCACTCGGCGGGTCAGGACAGGAACCGTCACCTGTCGTTCCTGGTCGTCGCCCCGAGGGACGTGCCCGACGGTCCGGCCCGCCGCGACCAGCAGCGCCAGCTCCGGATACCAGCCGACAGCGATCGTCAGCTTGCGTGCGGAAGCGGTGGGGAGTCCCAGCGGCGAGACAGTTGTGGCTCCGGTGCTGTGGTTATTCCCGGCGTCCAACTCCAGCCAGGCCCGCAGGCCGGGCAGCGTGGCGACGTCCATCCACTCCAGAGCGCTCTGCCGGGCCCTGACAGACCCGAGACCGCGGCTGGACGCGGCCCCCAACGGGATCAGCCCGTCGGTGAGCGCGGTCAGCACCGAGGCGAGCATCGTCTCGAGCGTCGGGCCACCACCGTCGTCACGGGTACCAGCGCCGTCACCCTTGCCCTTGCCCTTGCCCTGGGGACTGTCCGGCCTGGCGCGCGCGTCCGTGGTCAGGTAGAGGGGGATCTCGGTGCCGGCGGGCAGGACCTCGCGGTCGTACTTGATGGCGTGTGCGGCGGTCCCGGTCACGCGGTCGATGCCGACCCCGTCTCGGGTCTCGATGTCGCCCTGGACCCCGGCCCGTGGATCGGCGGGCGTGGGATCGGGCAGCGCCACGTCGGCGACGACGATACGGCTCGCGCCGTCGATCGACCCCCAGTAGCGACGGACGGCGCCGGGCGTCCAGGTCCGTTCACACCAGGCGCGCAGGGCGCCGGCGATCGACGTGCCCGGGATGTAGCGCTGGCCGGCACCGTTGACCGCCAGGGTCAGATGCGAGCGCTGCCCCTGGCTGCTGTCCGGGTCGCCTTGCCCGGACACGTCATCCGGCCCGGGCGCGATGGCCGGGGCCGGCTCGGCGAACGGATCGGTCAGCCCGGCCCCGCCGACGTGCAGCGGGCTCTGGGTGACCAGCGTCGAGGCCATCCGGTACCGGACGCGTGAGTCGAGGGCCGGCGCTTCCTTACTACCGGCGGAATAGGACCACAGGGGAGTGTCCGTGTCACTGGCTGTATCCGCGTTGTCCGTGTTATCCGTTCCGGCCGCGCTGTCCGTTCCGGCCGCGCTGTTCGCGCTGTCGACTGTCGTGCTCGCCAGCTTCTCCGTCTTCCGGCGGGCCGCTGCCGCGGCCGGTTCCGTCGTCACTGCCGTTGTCACTGCTGCCGTGGTTTGCGCGTCCAGGAGCTCGATCCGC
>NZ_CEVIVD010000216.1:0-5649 GCF_982290655.1 Protofrankia sp. CiP1_Cm_nod3 | reverse complement strand
AGGCGGTTTCCGGCGGGCCGGGGACCGCCCATTCCAGCTCGTCGAGCAGGTCGGTGAGGTCGCCGTCGGCGAGGATGTCCGAGTCGGGGGTGGCGTACCAGCCGGCGACGGCGTAGCTGAGCCGGTCGGCGCCCTGGACGTCGTCGAGGGTGTCGTGGATCGAGAAGACGTTCTCGTTGTAGGGCTGGAACACTGTGAAGGTCATCAGTCCCGGTCCCACCGCGGTGAGGAACGGTGCCGGCGGGTCGGCGGGCTCCCGCCACGGCGTGTCGGCGGTGAGCGCGTGGCGGCGTCCGATCCTGGTCGCGGTGAGCTCGCTCGCGTGCGGGTCGGCGAACGACACGGTGCCCTCGGCCGGGTCCAGGTAGTCGCTGTGGACCAGCCAGGCGCGTGCCGCGGGGCTGGCCTGCCGGTGGCGGACGACCAGCCAGCGGTTCGGTACGAGCGGGAAGTCGCCGACGCCGCCGGTCGCGTCGTGCCGGCCGCGGCAGAGCGCTTCCGGGAGCTGCCACTGCAGGTACACGCCGAGCCGTTCCGGCCGGCCGCGCCAGTCCTCCAGCCCGTCGAAGGGGCGGGGCTCGGGCGGCAGGTTGTCCTGTTCGGTGAACCGGAAGTTGGTCCGCCACCGTTGGAAGACGTAGGTGCCGTCGGTGTCCCGGGTGGCGGCGTTGACCGCCAGCGCCGCGACGCCGACCGGGATGACGATCGCGGCCTGGGTGTTGCGGCTGCCGGCTGGGCGGCGGGAGGTGGCCGGCCGCGGTGCCGGGGGCGTCGTCGAGGGGTGTGTCATCGTCGCTCGGTCCTCACGGTCGCTCGAAGGTCTGCACCTGCGGCGCTTTGATCATCTGAAGGGCGAACTGGCAGGAAGCCAGGGTGGACAGCTCGTGCGCGGCGGCCAGCTCGGGAAGCAGGCCGCCGCTGCCGCTGGCGATGGACAGCACCCCTTCGCCGACGCTGTCGGTGGTGGGGCGCAGGAAGCGGTCGAAGCCCGGCGGGTCGGGGAACTCGCCGTCCTCGATGGGCGCGCCGATGTCGCCGGTGAGATGACGCAGCTGGATCGTTTCGAGGTCGCCGAAGCCGAAGTGCAGGCCCTGCGGTGGTTCGGCGAGCGTCAGCGCGTCGATCACACCGGGGAACAACACGAGCCAGATGTCGGTGCCGACGACGATCCGGCGGGCCGGTTCGACCCTCGCGCTGCTGTGGTAGCCGGTGATGATGGTCCTCGGCCAGTTCGGTACGAGCGTGGAGCGGATCAGGACCCCGCTGCCCGGCGGGATCGCGCCGCCGGTGGCCAGGGCGTTGAGGTCCGCGTCGAGGGTGTGGCCGACGCCGACGCTGAGCGCGCCGTCGACGGCCGCGCGGATCCAGCCGGCGTCGACGTAGCAGAACCGCAGGCTTTCCTCGGGCAGCATCGCCTCGTCCGGGACGAGATGTCCGAACGGCATCATCTCGAGCCGGCGCAGCCGGTCCAGCCAGGCCACCACCGGGTCCAGCTCGGCGGCGACGGCCGCGCGCAGCACCCCGGTGACCTCGGGATCCCCGAGCCGCTGCCGGGCGAGGTCCGCGAAGGGCCGGGCCCGGCCGGCGCCGCGGCCATGGCGGATCGCCGCCCGCCGCCGGCCGGCGGCGACCGCCGGGCCTGCCGCCGTCATCGCCCGGCGCACCCGCCCGCCGCCGTCGGCGACGAGGAGCTGGTCGAACGCCTGCCGGGGCAGGTTTACCGGCAACGCGCCGGCCACGTCCCGGACGGCCTGGCCGGCCAGGCGAGGATGGGTGAGCAGGCGGCGGGCGGCGGCGCGGGCTGCCTTGCGGTAGCCGAGCAGGTGGGCGCGGAACTCGGCGTCGGCCAGCGCCAGGGTGCGTCCCAGGCTGAAGGCGGCGGCGTAGCTCGTGTCGAACACGCCGGTGCGCTCGTGATAGACGAGCGCCTCTCCGGCCGAGTCCAGCCGGGGACGTTCCGGCTCGGGCAGGGTCGGCGCGGGTTCGGCCGTCAGCGGGCCGCGGTAGTACGCGACGGTGCGTTCCCCGGATTCCAGTCGCTGCGGCAGCGCGGTGCCGCCGCCGTCGAGCACCCGTGCCGCCTCCCGCTGGCCGGGGTCCGGACTGGCCGGCGGGTCGTACCGGCGGCGCAGCAGCAGGTCCGGGCGTCCTGGGCTGTCGACCGCACCGCCCTCGGTCGCCAGGTAGTGCACGAGGTCCCCGAACCCGATCGTGGTGTCCTCGAGGGTCTCGAACACCCACGACCACAGCGACACCACCCGCAGCCCCTCGGCCGGCGGTGCCTCGCCGTCGAGGTAGGCCTCGTGGCCGTCGAAGGACAGCAGGTGCGCGACGTGCATCCCCGCCTGCCGGGACGGGAACCGGTTGGCCACCACCACCGCGTTGAGCAGGGACTCGTCTGGCGGCGGGTCACTGGCCCGCTGGGCGTCCGGCGGGCCGCCCTCCCGCAGGTGGGCGAGCAGGCCCATCTCGACGGGCTTCGGCGCGACCGCGCGGAACAGCCCGCCCGGCACGAGAACGCTCTGGCAGGTCAGCTCGTGCTCGTCGGGGAACAGCGACTCGGGTCTGATCACCGGTGGGCGGCCGGGCAGCGCGCCGGCCCGCAGCTCGTCCACGGTGCACCGGTCGACCTGCCCGATCGCGTCGGGGTCGTCGGGCAGCTCACCCTCCCGGAAGACGCACAGCGCGATCCACGGCACGGCCGGCGGCTGTCCCTGCAGCGGCCGGGTCCACGGCAGCCCCGGGGTGTCGAGAGTGATGTGCGGCAGCAGTTGGCTGTAGACACCGACCCCGCCGGGAACCGGGTAGCAGGCGTGTACCTCGGTTCCCTCCAGCACGAAGCGGACGCCGCGCACCTCGAAGCGGCGGCGCTGGTCGGGCAGCGCGGCCTCGGTGGGCTGCCCGGTGACGGTCTGCACGGTCGTGATCTCGTACTGGCCGGCGTACAGGGACGGAATCTTGTGGTCGAAGAACCGGGTGCGATGCGTGGCGCGGACAGCGGGCACGGCGGCACCGCCTTTCAGCAGCTCGGTACGACGTCGACGGGAAGACGAGGGTGACCGCCGGGCGGGTCTGCCCTCAGGCGGGGACGAGCATCGGTTCGGCGGTGAACGCGGTCGCGGCCGTGCGGGCATAGCCGGGCAGCTCGGCGTCGCGCTCACCGAGATCCAGGCCGAAGCCGGCGAACGCGGCGGCGAGCTGCGTCCGGGCGGCCCGCTGGTCCGGCGCGTCCACTCCGGCCACGATCAGGGCGATCGTGCCCGGCCGGCGGACCGGCGGCGGACCGGGCCGCGCATCCGGGTCCAGCGGCATCGGACCGTCCGGCGCAATCGGGTCGAACGCGAGGGCCTGCTCGGACACGTAACCGGTGGAGGTGCCGTAGTCGACCGGCGGGGACGAGTAGTGGGCGCCCGTGAGCTGGTCGTGGACAAGCTGCTCACCGGGCCGCGGCAGGATGTCCCCCCGGCCGGTCCCCCACATCGCCTGCGGCACGCTCACCCGGGTCTCCGCCACCGACCAGCGGGACAGAGCACCGTCCTCACCGTCGCGGGTCAGCGTCACCCGGTGCGCGCTGTCCAGGTCCTCCACCTGCATCGGCCGGATGTCCAGCCTGTCCCCATGGACGACCGGAGTCTGCGCGGTGTCGAGATAGATACCGGTGACCGGAACAGCCGAGTCGGTACTGAAGGTGAACCCGGACTCCGAGACCTGCCACGGCGCCTGCACGCCGCCGCGCCGGCCGTCCTCGTCGTACCCGTCCGCCACCAGGCCCGACACCGCCATCACCCGGATCGCCGTGTCCGGCGGCGGGAGCATCCGGGTGAACTGCGCCCAGTCCAGCGGCGGCGGCATCCGGTCACGCCCCGACCCGAAGTCGATCGTGAACGAGACGAACCACAGGCTGATCTTCGCCTCACCGCCGGTCGGCGGCCCCCAGACCCGCAGGTCCGCACCGACCTCGACCGTGACCGAGACCCGAACAAATGCGATCTTTACGGTGGCCGACACCCCGACCGAGACACCGATCCCGATGTCGAACCGGAACGGATCCCACTGCACCAACGCGTCCGCGTAGGCGGTCAGCCAGGCCCGCAGCGCACCGGAATGGAACTTCACCTCCAGCCGGCCGCCGGCCATGACCGACGACGGGGTGATCGCGAAGTAGCCGCCCCCACCGACGGTCACCTTCGAGCCGAGCCCCCAGGTGATGCCGAGCCGCGCGAGTTTCGGATAGCCCGGCGGGATCTCGTAGCCGGGGTGGTAGCCACCCATGCTCAGCGCGAAGTCCCCGGCCTGGGGATGCGCCCCGAACCAGATCTTCAGCCCGACGCCGCCGTGGATCGCGCAGTCGTCGTCGAAGACATAGGAGTTTGGGGTGAGCGCGGTACCCAAACTGAGCTCCCCGGCGCTCGGGCGCAGCACGATCTCGACGGCGAACTCCAGCCGGGCGTACTTCGTGTCCGCGTGCCGGGGGAACTCGGTGCCACCGACGCCGACCAGCGCGATCGTCAGGTCGTTTCCGGCCTGCACCAGCAGCATCGCCCGACCGACGATCGTCTCGAAGCAGGAGAACGCCAGGCCCGCCGCCACCCACAGATCCCCCTGCGACGGCCTGACCCACGGGTTGGCACCGTCGGTCAAAACCCGCAGCACCTCCATGGGATCCGACAGGCCCTCCTCGTCGGCACCGATCGCGCCCGGATTGTCCAACGCGACCAGAAACGGGAAGTCCGCGACCGACGTGGCCTGCGGAACCCGGATCGCACTGTTCCAGCCCATCCCGGCCGCGATCCCCCGGACCTGGAAGGCCGGCGGCCCGATCCCGGTGTCCCGGCCCAGCGCCCCGAAACCGAAGAACGACGGCGCCGCGTCACCCTTCGGGACCACGTAGGCGCCCATCGCCGTCCCGTTGAACACCCCCGTGTCGACCATCAACACGCCGGCGACCGCCGCCACATATGGATCCAGGGCGGGAAACGGGGACAAACCACCCGCGATACGCAACGGTGGATAATGGTAGTTGACGGTCACGCCCTGACCACCCGAGGGCACACCGGGATCCGTCCAGCCCCGCGTGGCAGGCAGCCGCGCCGGCGCCGGGGCGGCGATGAGCGTCAGCCGGCCGGCCCGTGTCCGCGGCGGAACCAGCACCACGAACCCGCCGGTCCGGGTACTAACCATCGCGACCGGCCCCGGCCGCCGGGGCGCACGTCCCGGCCGACGCGGCCCCGAGGCAGACGGCCAGTACCCGCGGACCGCGCCCTCCCGTACGGCCACATCAGGCCGAGAACCCGGCCTGCGGCGGCGCAGAGGAACCAGCACCGGACGCCCAGCCGCGGGCAGCACCAGCCAGTCACCGGCCTCGACCGGCCCGGCGAGAAGAGCCTGCGGCACCGGGACGCCACCGATCTCCGCGAGCCGGGCGGCGATCCGCGCACCCTCCACGGCCGTGACCGGACGGCTCAGCGACAACACCTGCCAGCCCGAACCCCCGCTGCTGTCCCCCGCGACAGCCGGCGTGCCATCGGCGATCACCAACCGCAGCGCACCCTCAGGCGGCCACCCGTCGGGTTCGACGGCCTCGCTCGACCCCGGGTTCCTCCCTCCAGGCCTTTCGGCGCGCCTGTGGTCCTCGCCGTCAGGCACGAC
>NZ_CEVIVD010000215.1:4148-6124 GCF_982290655.1 Protofrankia sp. CiP1_Cm_nod3 | reverse complement strand
CCCCAGGACGCACCGTCCCGAACCGCACCGCCCCGGCCCGCGCCGTCCCGAACCGCACTGCCCCGAACTGCACCGTCAGCGCTACCGACACCACCGATGCCAGCCCCGCCAGTACCCCCGATGCCGTAGCCGGTGCCGTCGAAGGCCACTCCGATGATCGGCTCGCCCAGCCTGCCGTGCTCGGCGAGCAGGGAGACCACGTGCGCATGATGATGTTGGACGAGCAGCGGCGGCTGGTCCCCGGCGTGGCGCTCGGCCCAGCGGCGGGTCGAGTACCCCGGGTGGGCGTCGGCGGCCAGCCGCGCCGGGCGCACGGCGTATACGGCGGTGAGCCGCCCGACCGACCGCTCGAAGGCACGCAGCGTCGCCAGGGATCCCATGTCACCGACATGCGCCGAGCAGAACGCACGCTCACCGTCGGTGACGCAGAAGGTGTTCTTCAGCTCCCCGCCGACGGCCAGGACCCCCTCGGCCGGCCAACGTGAACCATCCTGATCCGCCTCCCGCTCACGGTCGCCCGTGGACGCCGTCCGGCCGGGACCGCCCGTGGACGCCGTCCGGCCGAGGTCGATCGGCAACGGCGCGTAGCCGCGGGAGCGGCGGATCGGCAGCTCACGGCCGTCGACGACGCGGACCACCGAGTCATCGCAGGGCAGCAGGATCGGACGGTCGTGGGTGAGTATCGCGTCGGCCAGCGCCGGCAGCCGGCCGCAGACGTCAGCGGTGCCGGTGCCGGCGGTGTCGGCGGTGTCGGCGGTGTCGGTGCCGGCGGTGTCGGTGTCGGCGTCCTCGAAGCAGATCGGCTCGCCGGCCAGGTTGGCGCTGGTCAGCACGACGCACGCCGGGGGCGCGACGTCCGCGCCGGGCACCTGGGCGAACAGCAGGTGATGCAGGGGCGAGTAGGGCAGCAGCAGGCCGATCAGCGGGTTGCCGGGCGCCACGTCCGCTGTGACGGGGGCGTCCGGCCGGCGCCGCAGCAGCACGACCGGCCGGGCCGGGCCGCGCAGCACCGCGGCCTCGGCCGGGCTGATCTCGGCGAGCTGCCGGGCCACGTCGAGATCCCGGGCCATCACCGCGAACGCCTTGCCCGCCCGCGCCTTGCGCGCGCGCAGCAGCCGCACCGCCGCCGGGCTGTCGGCCCGGCAGGCCAGGTGGTAGCCGCCGATCCCCTTCACCGCGACGACGCGGCCGTCGGCCAGCGCCCGCTGGGCCGCGGCCAGCGCCTCGTCCGGCCCGGTGCCCTGCGCCCCCGGCACCTCGGCGGCGCAGGGGACGAAGGACAGCCGCGGCCCGCAGTCCGGGCAGCACACGGGCTGGGCGTGGAAGCGGCGGTCGGCCGGGTCGTGATATTCGGCCGCGCAGGCCGGGCACATCGGGAAGCCCGCCATGGTGGTGGCCGCCCGGTCGTAGGGCAGCGACCGGATGATGGTGAACCGGGGGCCGCAGGCGGCGCAGGTGACGAACGGATGGCGGTAGCGCCGGTCGGCCGGGTCGAACAGCTCGCGTACGCAGTCGTCACACACCGCCATGTCCGGGGGGACGACAGCGCCAGCGCTGCCAGCGGTGCCACCTGTGCCACCAGTGCCACCAGTGCCACCAGTGCCGCCTGCGCCAGCGACGCCGACAGTGCCAGCGGCGCGGGTGTCCTCGCCGCCGCCGCGGCTGGCCACGATATGGAAGCCGGCATCCCCGGCAACCGGCGGGATGTCGTCCACCCGCACGGTGGTGACCCGGGCCGGGGCCGGCACGTCGCCGCGCAGCCGCCGCAGGAACTCCGCGACCGCCGCCGGGCCGCCCTGGACCTCGATGAACACCGAGCCGCTGTCGTTGCCCACGAAACCGTCGAGGCCGAGGCCGGCGGCCAGCCGGTGGGCGAACGGCCGGAACCCCACCCCCTGCACAACGCCTTCGACCCGTATCCGCCGCCGCCACACGGCCCCGGGACGGCCCTGTCCCGCGACACGTGAATGATCGGC
>NZ_CEVIVD010000215.1:0-3747 GCF_982290655.1 Protofrankia sp. CiP1_Cm_nod3 | reverse complement strand
CGGCCCGCGCCCGTCCAGCCGGCATTCCTCCGGCCCGCGCTCCTCCGGCCCGCGCCCGCCCGGCCCGTGCCCGTCCGGCCCGTGCTCGTCCAGCCAGGTGGCGAGCGCCAGCGCGTGGTCCCAGCGGAAGGCGTGGGTGTGCAGGCCGGCCAGCGGCGGGAGATCGGCCAGCTCCGGACCGGGTACACGGTAGATCGTGCCCGGTCGCGCGCCGGTGCGGGCGGCGTCGACGATGACCACCCGGCGGGCCTCGCGGATCCGGAATGCCACGTCCATCCCGGCGGTGCCGCCGTCGACGACCCGCACCCCGTCGGGGACGCCTCGCTCCCACAGGTGCCGGATGAGGACCGGCCCGACGCCGTCGTCCCGGCGCAGGATGTTGCCGCAGCCCACCAGCAGCAGCTCGCAGCGCGCCGACGCGTCGCCGCCGGCGGGTCCCGCGGGGAGCTGCGTCACCGGGCGCCTCCATCCGTGCCGGCCGTCCCGTCCAGCCGTCCCATGCCGATCTTCCATCCGCCGTGCCCCGGGACCGCCGCGTTGATCGCGAAGTTGCCGACCTCACGCCCACCGCGCCGCCGGACCCGCCGGACCCGCCGGCGGACGCGGTCCGGACGATCGACACTGGGACGGGCACGTCCGTCAGGCCGGACACCGCCGTGGAGGGGGGCACCGTGCACGAGCTGTCGATCTGCCACGCCATCGCCGGCATCGTCCTCGAGCATGCCGGTGACCGTCCGGTGCGGGCTGTGAACATACGGGTCGGGCAGCTACGGCAGATCGTGCCGGGCACCCTCGTCCACTGCTGGTCGCTGGTCAGCCAGGACACCGCGCTGGACGGCTCGCGGCTGCGGGTCGAAAGCGTGCCGGCGCGGGTCCGCTGCGCCGGCTGCGGTCACTCCTGGACGCTGAGCGCGCCGGTCATGCGCTGCGGGCGGTGCGGCGGCCAGGACGTGTCGGTGCTGCACGGCGAGGAGTTTCTGATCACTTCCCTGGAGCTCGGGGAGGCGTGACCGGCCACGGGCTGGTTCGATCGACATCGCCGGTCGACAGGTCCCACGACCGGCGGTCTCAGTCGGCGGCGCGGGCCGGAACGGGCTGGAGGGGAAGGATCGTCATGGGCCGGTTCCACTGGCACGCCGACGGCGGCACGCACGGCGACCACCACGGCCACAGCCACGATCACCCGCACGGTCACGATCACCAGCCTGGCCACGATTACCAGCCGGGCCGGGACGGCCGCATAGGAGATCATTCCGGCTACGAGACCGGGACGCGGCGGGTCGAGGTGCTGGCCGCCATCCTCGGCGAGAACGACCGGCTCGCCGCCGCGAACCGCCGCGACTTCGACGCCGCCGGGACGCACGTCGTCAACCTGATGTCCGCGCCGGGTGCCGGCAAGACGACGCTGCTGCGGGAGACCCTCCGCCGGCTGTGCCCGGCACTGCGGGTCGGGGTGGTCGAGGGTGACATCGAGACCAGCATCGACGCCGACCGGCTCGCCGGGCTCGGCGCCGTGGTGTCACTGGTCAACACCGGCCAGGGTTTCGGCGGCGAGTGTCACCTGGACGCCGCCATGGTCCGTTCGGCGCTCGGGCGTCTGCCGCTGGGCCTGCTCGACCTCGTCGTCATCGAGAACGTCGGCAACCTGGTCTGCCCGGCCGAGTTCGACGTCGGCGAGCACCGGCGCGCGATGATCTTCTCGGTCACCGAGGGCGAGGAGAAGCCGCTGAAATACCCGATCATGTTCCGGTCCGCCGACCTCGTCCTGATCAACAAGGTGGACCTGCTGCCTCATCTGGACGTCGACCTCGAGCTCTTCCGCCGCAACCTGGCCGACGTCAGCCCCGGTGTGGCCACCCTGGAGATCAGCGCCCGTACCGGCGCCGGCCTCGGCGCGTGGTGCGACTGGCTGCGCGCGCCGCATCCCCCGCGGCCCGGCGCCGGCCGTCCGGCGGACCGGCCCGGCACCGGGCCACGGGTGTGGCGGGAGGATGTCAGCTGACGGGGATGTTGTTGATGGGGATGTCGTTGATGGGGGTGCCGCAGCGCGCCACGGGGTCCAGCGGCAGGAAGCGGCCGCCGTCGTCACTGACGCGGACGAAGTCGTAGCAGTTGGCGGCCTTGCCGCGGTTCGTCGCGAGGTCGATCGGGGCGGGCAGCAGGCCGTCGCCGTTGTAGTTGTGCACGCCGTGCAGCCCCTGGATGAATTCCAGGCGGGTCGGGCAGGGACCGGCCGCCTCCAGCCCGCGCAGGAACATGTCGGCTGACAGCCAGCCGAAGACCGCGCTGTCCTGGGCGGGTGACTGCACCTGCGGGGCGTACCGCGTCATCGCGTCGATCATCCGCTGGTGCGCGGGGCTGTTCACCTCGAACGGGACGAAGTTGATGTAGATGACGGTGCCGGCGAGGGTCGGGCCGAGCTGTTTGAGCAACGCCGGGTCGTAGCCGAACGGAGCGATCACCGTTTTGAGGTTGACGCCGGCGTCGCGGACCGCCGGCAGGATCTGGGCGAGGATGTCCGGGGTGACGATGCCGGCCAGGGTGTTCAGGCGCGCGGCCTTCATCTGCGCGGCCAGCGCCTCGAAACTGGTCGTCTTGGCGGTCACGGTGAAGCTCGCCTCGACGTGGACGCCGGCCGTCAGCAGGCTTGACCTGAGCTTCTCATAGAAGATTTCCGTCGCGTCGCTCAGCTCGGTGTTCACTATCAGGGCGCGGGTGCCGCCCTGGCTACGGACGAAATCCCCCCAGACGCTGGAGGATCCCCGCGTGGCCGAATAGTAGTGCCAGGAGAACATGTTGTCGTGGTCGTTCCAGGTGACATCGCCGGCCAGCCCGACGACCGGGACCTCGAGGTCGTCGAGATACTGCGCGGAGCCGACCACCACCCCCGCTGTTTCCAGAAGGCCGAAGACCTTTTCGTCCTGAACGAGCTCGCGAGCACCGGCACGGTTCCCGTTGGGGGAGCCGGCGTCGTCCCGCCAGACATACACGATCTTCCTGCCGTGGACGCCGCCCGCGGCGTTGGTCACCCCGAGGCGGGCCTCGACACCGGCCCGGAACGTCCGGTAGGCGGCTGACGTCGGCCCACTGTCGTCGAACAACAGGCCGATCTTGACCTCATCGCCGGCAACACCCGGTGACGAGCAGGGGCCCGGCCCCGCACGGCCGGACTGGCTCCTCGGGGTAGCGCAGGCGAACAGCCCGGTCAGGCTGCTCAGCGCCGCAGCCAGCACGGCGAACGACAGTAACGACCGCCTCCCGATCAAGAACATCGCAACGAGCTCCCTTGCCGCCACCGGACACCTACAGGTCATATCTGGACACAAAGAGTGCTCCGGTAGAAAACCGTACAAGAAAAGAATCCGAGCGGCACCGAATAGACCACACCCAGCATGTGAAACATGTCACGTGCAACCCATTACCCGCCCCACCTTTACCACATCCGCGAGCGCCCGCCACCGGACCGTCCACCAACCCCCCAAGAAAACCCGCCCCGGTGGAGCGCCGTCCCGGCCAGCCAGTTTCAGCCCGACTCGGATTTGTAGACCGCAGAGCCCAGACCCGTTATCGGTGGACGTGCCGCCTGACGTTTCAATCCGACCCGAATTTGTAGATCGCGGGGACTCTCCCAGAACGCCTTCACCGACAAGGAGCTGTCGTTTCAATCCGACTCGGATTTGTAGATCGCGAAGACATATTCGACCTGCTCGACCGCAACAAGGTGAAGTTTCAATCCGACTCGAATTC
>NZ_CEVIVD010000214.1:3261-5899 GCF_982290655.1 Protofrankia sp. CiP1_Cm_nod3 | reverse complement strand
CCAGGTTCGCGCCATGACACGGCGGCGGCGCTCAAGAACTGGGCACTCGACCAGATGCCGATCGTCCTCGGGATCTACGACCGCGAGAAGCGCATGGTGGGAGGCAACGAGGAAGCGCAGCGCGTCATAGCCGCGCGGGAAGAGGCGGTACTTGGACTCCGTCCGGGGGAGATCTTCCCCAGCCTTATCGCCGACCAGGTCGAACAACTGATGACGCAGGTGATCCGCACGGGGGAACGGTCGACTCTGGAAATGGTCACCCCGCTGCCTGGCGAGAGCCATGCGCACGCCTGGTCGGTCTTCCTCTACCCGGTGAAGGATCCCGTAGGCACGGTGCGGGGGGTGTCGACAGCAGCCCTCGACACCACCACGCAGTACCGGGCCAGGCAGCGGCTGGCCGTCGTGAACGCGGCCAGCGTCCGCATCGGAACCACGCTGGACACGGTGCGGACCGCCCAGGAGCTGGCGGACGTGGCCACCGAGCAGTTCGCCGACTTCGTCAGCGTCGACCTGCTCGACTCCGCCGTCGGTGACAACGAGGCGGATCCGCGCCGGGCCACCGCAGGCGTGCTCCTCCGCCGTGCCGCACAGCAGTCCGTGCTGGATGGCTGCCCGGAGTCCGCGGTCGAGCCGGGAAAGACAGAGCGCTACGGCGAGGACTCGCCCATGGCCCGTGCCCTGGTCACCGGCAGGCCGTCGCGGTACGCGATCGACAACCCCGACATTCAGGCGTGGTTGGAGCATGACACGGCGCGTGCACGCAGTGCCCCCGCGTACGGGATCCATTCCCTCATCGTGGTACCGCTGCTCGCCCGCGGGACGACCCTCGGGCTCGCGGTGTTCCTGCGGCACCGCACCCCCGACCTGTTCGACACCGATGACCTGCTTCTCGCCGAGGAGATCACGGCCAGAGCGGCCCTGTGCATCGACAACGCCCGCCGCTACACCCACGAGCGCAACACCGTGCTGGCCCTGCAGCGGAGCATGTTGCCGCAGCGCACGTCCCCGCATGTGGCGGTGGCGGTAGCCTCCCGCCATCCGTCGGTCGCCTCCCGCCATCCGTCGGCCGGCTCCGGCTCCGGGGCCGGTGTGGGCGGTGACTGGTTCGACGTCGTCCCGCTGTCCGGAGGCAGGGTTGCCCTCGTGGTGGGCAACGTGGTCGGGCACGGCATCCAGGCGTTGGCCACCATGGGACGCCTGCGCCTGGCGGTCCGCACCCTCGCCGATATGGACATGCCGCCCGACGAGCTGCTCACGCATCTCGACGACCTCGTCCTGCGTCTGGCCGACCGAGCCGACCGGGAAGAAGGCCCAGGAGCCGAGGAGATGCAGACAGCAGCGGCCGGGGAGATCGGCGCCACCTGCCTGTATGCGGTCTACGACCCGCTCTTCCGCCGCTGCACGCTCGCTCGTGCCGGCCACCCCGTGTCCGCCGTCGTCGCCCCGGACGGCACGGTTGACTTCCCCGAACTGCCCGCCGGCCCCCCGCTGGGCCTCGGTGGCCTGCCCTTCGAGTCCGTCGAGCTGGAGCTGCCCGACGGCAGCCTGATCGCCCTGTTCACCAACGGTCTGATCGAGTCCGGCGAATCCGGTGCCGACGCCGGATTCGACCGGCTGAGCCGTGCCCTGACCGCCAGCGGCGGCACGTCCTCCCTGGAGCAGATCTGCGACAACGTGCTGGATGCGCTGCTGCCCGGCGGTGTCCCCTCCGACGACGTCGCCGTACTCCTCGCCCGTACCCAGGGCATGGACGCCTCCCAGGTCGCCATCTGGGACCTGCCCGCGGACCCGGCGGTGGTGGCCCAGGCCCGTCAGATGGCCACCGACCAGCTCGCCGCCTGGGGGCTGGAGGAGGCCTCCTTCGTCACCGAGCTCGTGGTCAGCGAACTGGTCACCAACGCCATCCGCCACGCCGTCGCGCCCATCCAGCTCCGGCTGATCCACGAGAGGAGTCTCATCTGCGAGGTCTCCGATGCCAGCAGCACCGCACCTCACCTGCGCCGCGCCCGCGTCTTCGACGAGGGCGGCCGCGGCCTGCTCCTCGTCGCCCAGCTCACCCAACGGTGGGGCACCCGCCACACCCCACACGGCAAAATCATCTGGGCCGAGCAGCCATTCCCGACCGGCCACTGACCGCTCCCGACGGGCCGCCGCCGGTCGAGGAGGGACTGTCCGGCGCAGCAGGCTCGCAGGCGGTAATGCGCGCTCCGCCTCCACGGTGAGGCGACGCACTGCTATGGCTGACCGCCGACCACCACCAAGGCGTATGTCCAGGGTAGGGCTGACCGGCGATCGGTCCCCAGATGGTCCCAACGCCCGCCCGGGTTGATCGACTGACCTGGCACCATGGAGACGCGAAAAAGACTGTTGACCAGGACCTATAGCCCTGTTCAGCAGCCTCGCTCCAGCGTCGGGACGACAGGATTTGAACCTGCGACCCCCAGACCCCCAGTCTGGTGCGCTACCAAGCTGCGCCACGTCCCGTACGTCGACCACGTTACCTTATGATCCCGCCGGCGTGGCAGGCACCCCGGCCGGTCGTCGCGGATGCCCTCCGCCGGCCGTCCGCCATGTCGGGGAAGCATGGGCCGTCGGTCCCGCCGCTGGTGAAGGCCGGCACCGACCGGCAGCAGGAAGC
>NZ_CEVIVD010000214.1:0-3087 GCF_982290655.1 Protofrankia sp. CiP1_Cm_nod3 | reverse complement strand
GCCCAGACCCGCTGGTTACTGCGTTGCGCGGTTCCTGCGGCGAGCGGCAAGGCCGGTGCCGAGCATCGCGGCACCGAGCCCGGCGCCGGCGACGGGAGCGATCGGGAACGACGGCGCCATACCGCCGCCACCCGCGTGCACGCCACCCTGCGGGACCGGCTCGGAGGACGGCTTCTGGGTGGCCGACTGGCCCTGCTGCTGTCCGGAGGACTGCCCCTGCTGGCCCTGCTGCTGCCCGGAAGGCTGGCCCTGCTGCTGGCCGGAAGGCTGGCCCTGCTGCTGGCCCTGCTGCTGGCCGGAGGACTGGCCCTGCTGGCCCTGCTGCTGGCCGGAAGGCTGGCCCTGCTGGCCGGACTGGCCCGGCCACTGGCCCGACGAACCGCCGGGTGCCGTTCCCTGGCCTCCCTGGCCGCCGGCTGCTCCCTGGCCGCCGGACCCCCCCGATGACTGGGACGAGGTCGCGCCGGGCCAGCCGCCTCCGGACTGCGCGGACTGGCCACCCGCCTGCTCGGGAGGCCGCGGGATCGGCCACTGGGTCGGCAGCTGGATGGGCAGCTGGGGCCATCCGGCCGTCTCACCGCCGCTCCCGGGCTGCCCGCCATTCTGCTGCTGGGTGGCCGCGGGCGGTGTCGACGAAGAGCCGGAATCCGACGGCCCGTCCGCGAACGCGGCTGTGGGGCCGAACCCCACGAAGAGCCCGGTGACGGCCGACATGGCCAGCATCACCACGCCCCGGCCGATTTTGTGCGTCATGACCTTTCCTCTTCTCTCGTACTGCGGCGGTATTGTTACCGCGGGCTACACCATAGCCATCTGATGTCCATGGGAAGGCGTGGAACACGATATGACCACGACGGGGCCGAAGATTGTCCGGCCGGCTCGATGGCTGGTTCTGATCGGAATTCTCCTGATCGGGGTGAGTGGTCAGAAGTTTGTTTCGTCCGAATATGGGAAACTGGTCGGGGTACCCGATGTGACGGCCGCTACGGGGAGCGCGGGACCCGACGCGAGGCTGGTGCCAGCGCCTGCGGCACCGCGGGATCCGGCTGGCGGCGAGTGGCGGCAGAACAGCCCACCGACTTTTCTGCGTATTCCGGAAGTGGGCATTTCCGCGCCGGTCGGGCCGGTCGGTCTCAACACGGACGGGACCCTCGAGGTGCCGACATCCTGGACCGACGTCGGCTGGTACGAATATGGGCCGCGGCCCGGCGACGTCGGCGCGTCCGTACTTGTCGGGCATTATGACTCGACGACCGGGCCGGCGGTCTTCTACCGTCTCGACAGGCTCAGGAAATCGGACACGATCGAGGTGAGCCGTGCGGACGGGACGGTCGTGCGGTTCACGGTCGACCGTATTCAGGATGTCGCGAAGGATGCGTTTCCGGCGGCGGAGGTCTATGGCCGGTCCGATCGTCCGGAACTACGGCTGATCACCTGTGGTGGTGCTTTCGACAAGAAAACCCACCATTATCTGAAGAACGTGATCGTGTACGCGCACGCCGTCGCCGGCCCGGCGTAGGCGGCCGCTGCCCGGCGGCTCGGCGGATGCCGACGAGCGGGACGTACCGCGTCGCCTCCCGTACCGGATAGCCGGATATGATCTTCGTGCGGTGATGGACGGGTGTTTGCGCCGGCGGGTGCCGGCGGTACGGAAGCGAGTGCGCCGGCTGCCGCGGTGGCAGCGGTCGCGCGGTGCGGGGGAGCGGGAGCCCGGGGCCGCGCTGCCGGGCGACGGGCACATGACATCAGCGTGTACGCTGCGTGAAGAGATGTATGCCATCTCTAGCGCTACCCTTCGCTGAGACAGGCGATCTCGGGGAGGGACCATGAACGTCTCGGTGTCACCGATTGTCCGCGCGGTTGCCGCGATCCGTGCGCCCGGTGCGATCGGAGTGCCCGGTGCGATCGGTGTGACCAGCGCGGACGGGGTGCCCGGGCATGCGCTCCCGCGCCGTCACGGGCGGGGCGCGGGGAAGGGCCCGTCCTCCCCACGGAGCGGGATCCGCCGCCCGCGGCACCGCGGGCGTGGGCGTGGGCGTGGGCCGACGTCACACGATGACCGGCGACGGGCTGCTGTCCGCCCGCGGGGCCACGGGCGCGGGCCGGCGTCCCCGATGTCTCGGACGTCTCGGACGTCCCGGACGTTCTTGAGGTCGCGGCTGGGCCTGCCGGCGGCGATACTCGTGGCGGCCCTGCTGGCCCTCACCGGATGCTCGGGTACGGACGAGGGGACAGTGCGCGCGCAGGCGTCACCGTCCGCGTCACCGTCCGTGGGAGCAGCCGGCGGCTCGCCCGGGACGACGGAACAGCGGAGCAGCGGGCAGTCCGGCAGCGGGCAGTCCGGCGCCGGCCAGGGAGCGGCGACGCCGGGTGCCACCGCGGGCGCGGCGGCCTTCCCGTACCAGCCGTTGTGGCCCTTTGCCAGCGCCGCGGACGCGCGGGCGTGGCAGACGGGCGGCGGCTCGGACGGGCACCAGCCATGGCACCTCGACCCGGCGGCCACCGCGTTGGCCTTCGCCCGTGGCTTCCTCGGCTTCACCGACATCGACCGGACGCTGGCCAGCACGGTGACCGGTGACGACGCCCGGGTGCAGGTCGGCTACGCCACCGAGGGTGGGCGTACCGGTGTCGCGGCCGTCGTCCATCTCGTGCGGTTCGGTTCCGGCAGCGGCGCGCCGTGGGAGGTCGTCGGTACCGACGACACCACCTTCTCGCTCACCCAGCCGGTCTACGGGGCGACCGTGTCGACGCCGCTGGCGGTCGGCGGCCAGATCACCGGTGTCGACGAGAGTATCCGCGTGCAGGTGCGGCCGGCAGGGGGTCCCAACGGCGGCCAGGTCGTCGGGGAGTACTGCTGCCTGCCCGCGGGCGGGCAGAACTCACCCTGGCGGGCGGCGGTGACGATCGACGCCCAGCCGGGCCAGGGCCTGGTCGTGGCCGCGTCCACGGGTGGCCACCTGCACGGGGTGGAGCGCTTCACCGTCACCGGCGTCCGCTACAAAGGCAAGTAGACGTATCCCATTACGGAAAGTAACAAAATAGGACGGATCATCATCCGGCTCCGGTCGTCCCGACCGACCCCCGACC
>NZ_CEVIVD010000213.1:3876-6186 GCF_982290655.1 Protofrankia sp. CiP1_Cm_nod3 | reverse complement strand
CTCGTGGCCGGCCTCGCCGCGGGCCCGGCCGGCGCCGGTGGCCTCGTCCGTCCGGCCGGCTCGCGGCTGTTCCGTCCCCGGCCGTTCCGCCGGGGTTCCGGTTCCGTCGCCCGTGTCCGGCCTGTCCTGGTATTCCTCCGCCTGCCTGGCCTCTTCTTTTTCTTCGTCTCGTACGTGATTGTGTGTCTTGGGGGACATCGAGCCTCCCTCCGCTATGATGTCACCCTCCCCAGAGGCAAACCCCGGGTAAACAAAAGATCTCGTCCTGGATAAAATTTCGCCTCGGGTAAAAAGATCCTGGGCCCGGTTCCGGAGATTTTTCGGCGGGGCTGGGGTGGCTGCCGACGTTTCGTCCCGCTTCTGGTATTTCGTTCCTCCTGCGACGACGGTGTCTTGTCGCGATATTCGTCCGGCGACGATGTGCGCGTGTTTCTGACGGTTCTTCTCGTTCGTCCGATGGCCGAGTCCGCCCGGCGGCCTTTCCCGGCGGTTCGGCGATGGCGGACGCACTCCCCGCGACGGCGGGCGCGGGCCATCCGATGGGCCGCCCGCCGGTTAGGCGGTGCCGGCCACCGGGTACCGGCTGTCGAGTGGGGTACCCGCGGGGCCACAGCCGTGGGGGGACGCGGCGCCGGCCATGACGTGCGCTGTCAGGCCACGGTCCGCGCGTCGGCCATGGCCTGACGGCCGATCGGATGTCGTAATCGGATGTCGCATCGGGCGCCGTCCGGGTGTGGCTCGGATGGCATGGCGTCCGCTGGTCGATGCCGCCCCGTCGATGATCGACGGGATCGGGTTGAGCGCGATCGACGGGATCGGTGAGGAGGTCCGCCGATGCGGCTGCCGGATCCCCGCTCGGGTGCGCGGCGTGCCCTGGCCGGAGGACGTCTCCTGTGCGACGCGGGACTGATGCTGCTGGCCGGGCCGCTGCTGGAGCGGATGCCGCTGCTGGAGCGGATGGAGCCCTCCGCCGCGGACCAGTCCGACCACCGGCCTGACCAGGCCGGTCACACCGGTCATGTCGCTCATGTCGGTCGGGCGGGGCGGGCCGCCGGCCGGCTGGCCCGCCCCGGCGGCGACGGGGGCGCCTGTCTCAGGGTGGCCAGCCTGCGGGTGCGCGGCATCGGCGGGCTGTCGCACCCGTCGCGTCGGCGGCTGGTGGAACAGGAGCTGGAACGCCGTCCCGGAGTGCGGTGGGCCCGGGTCAACGCGCCGCTGGGACGGCTCCTGGTTGGCCTGACCGAGCCGTATCCGCGGATGGGTGAGCTGGCCGTGGCCGCCGAGCGTGCCGTTCGCGCCATCCGCGGCGAGCCGGCCGAGCAGCGGGCTGAGCAGGAGACCGCCGGGGATCAGAGCGCCGGGGATCAGAGCGCCGGGGATCGGACCGACGAGGACCAGGGCACGGTGGGCGTGGGTCAGCCGTCCAGGGCCGCCGACCCGCCGGACGCGGTGGCCGTGGTGCTGCGCGCGGCCGCCGCGCTCGCCGCGGACGGGATCGCCCTCACCGTGGCGTCAGTGGGCCGCGCCGCCCGCTGGACGCCGTTGCCGGCGGAGCTCGCCGCGCTGGTCATGGCCGTCGACACCCAGCCGCGGCTGCGCGCGGTCGTGGAGCGGACGATCGGGCCGCAGCGGGCGGACATCGTCCTGGCGGTGGCCAACGCCGCCGCGCTGGGGCTGGCCGGCAGCCACAGCGGTCTCGGTCTGGACGCCGCCCACCGGGTGCACGCCCTCGCCGCCGCCCGGGCCCGCCGGGACGCCTTCGCCGGCTCCGAGCTGCTGGGGGACCCCGACCGGGCCGGCGCCGGGCCGGTGGCCCGCAAGCGGCCCGGGCCGGTGCCGGCCGGCCCGGCGGAACGCTACGCGGACGCCGCCGGGGCGGGTCTGCTGGCGGTCTTCGGTGCCACGGCCGCGCTGACCGGCGGCCCGCGGCGGGCCACCGCCGCCGCGCTGGCCATGCTCCCGCGCCCGGCTGGTCTTGGCCGGGAGGGCTTCTGCGACCAGCTCACCGTCGTCCTGGCGCGCCGGGGAGCGCAGGTGATGAGCCCCGGGGCGCTGCGGCTGCTGGACCGGGTCGACACGGTCGTGCTCGACTCCGACGTGCTGGTCGGCACGGCGTTCACCCTCGGTGAGGTCATCCCACTGGCCGGTGCCGACGCGAGCAAGGTCGCCGTCCGGGCGTACGCGCTGTTCCAGCCGGCCGATCCGACGGCGACGGCCCAGGCGGACGGCTGGACGCTCGCACCGATCGAACGGCTGCTCGGCGACGACGGCAGGCTCGGCGACGACGGCAGGCCCGGTGACGACGGCAGG
>NZ_CEVIVD010000213.1:0-3497 GCF_982290655.1 Protofrankia sp. CiP1_Cm_nod3 | reverse complement strand
TGACGAGGGCCGGCGCGGCGAGGGCCGGCGCGGTGAGGGCCGGCGTGATGAGAGCCGGCGCGGCGAGGACTCGGGCCGGGCGCAGTGGCGGCGGCTGCGGGCGGCGGGGGCGCACACGATCCTCGGCCTCGCCCGGGGCACGGCGGTGACGGCGGTGGTGACGGCCGTGCCCGAGCGGGCCGAGGGCGCCGAGGCGCTGCTGGCCTCCTGCCGGCGCAGCGGGCTGACGGTACGGGTGGCCGGCGGTGACGCCTGCCCGGGTGACGGCTTCGGGTTCCCGGTGATCCCGGGCGGGCGCCGTCTGCCGGCCGCCGTCGGTGACCTGCGGGCGGCGGGCGGCGGGGTGCTGGTCGTCTCGCACCGGCGTCCCGCGGTGGGCGGCGCCGACTGCGGGGTGGGAGTCGACGGCCCCGACGGCGCGCCGGCCTGGGGCGCCGACGTCCTCGTCGGGACGGACCTGCGAGCCGCCGCGATGTTGGTGGAGGCGGCCGCCGTGGCGGCCCGGGTGAGCCGGCACGCGGTGCGGCTCGCCCAGATCGGTTCCGGCGCCGGCGCGCTGGTCGCGCTGACCGGTGTCGGCCCACGGCTGCTCTCCCGGGCGATGCTCATGGTGCACGGGGCCGCTGCCCTCGCGTTCGGTTACGGCGTCTGGGCGGCCCGCGAGCTCGGCCGGCGCCCGTCGCCGCCGGGCATTGCGCGTACGCCTTGGCATGTGCTCTCGACGCGGCGTGTCCTTGCCGGGCTGGGCAGCTCACCGGACGGCCTGACCAGCGCGCAGGCCGCGTCGCGGCGGGCCGCCGACCCCTCGCTGGGCCCCTCGCTGGGCCCCTCGCTGGGCCCCTCGCTGGGCCTCCCGGTGGGCGAGGCCGCCCCCGGCCCGCTCGCCGCGCTCGCCCGGGAGCTGGCAAGCCCGCTGACCCCGGTCCTGCTGGGCGGGGCGGCGCTGTCGGCTGCCAGCGGCTCGGTGCTGGACGCGGGCCTGGTGGTCAGCGTGGCCGTCATGTCGGCGCTGGTGGGCGCGGTGCAGCGGCGGCGGGCCGACCGCGCGCTCGCCCAGCTGTTCGCCTGGTCCGCGCTGCGGGCCCGGGCGCGCCGGGACGGTGCCGACGTCGAGCTCACCGCGCGGGAACTGGTCCCCGGCGACGTGATCTCGATCGGGCCGGGGGATGTCGTCCCCGCCGACGCCCGGCTGCTGTCGGCGACCAGCCTGGAGGTCGACGAGTCGTCGCTGACCGGGGAGTCCCTGCCGGTGACGAAGTCGCCGCGTCCGGTCGCCGCCAGCTATGTCGCGGAGCGCACCTCGATGGTGTACGAGGGAACCACCGTGGTCGCGGGCGCCGCGACGGCCGCCGTCGTGGCGACGGGCCCGGCCACCGAGGCGGGCCGTGGCATGGCCACGGCCGCCGGCCCGGCCAAGGCTGTCGGTGTCGAGGCCCGGCTGGCCGCGATCACCGAGTTCACCGCGCCGGTGGCGCTCGGCGCGGCCGCGGTCCTGCTCGCCTCCGGGCTCGTCCGTGGCCGGCCCGCCGGCGACACGCTGAGCGCGGGTGTGGCGCTCGCCGTCGCCGCGGTGCCCGAGGGCCTGCCGTTCCTGGCCACGGCCGCGCAGCTGTCCGCGGCCCGGCGGCTGTCCGGCCGCGGCGCGCTGGTGCGCAACCCGCGGACCATCGAAACGCTCGGACGGGTGGACGTGCTGTGCTTCGACAAGACCGGCACGCTCACCAGAGGCCGGATCCGGCTCGGCATGGTGTCGGACGGCAGCCACACCGCCGCCGTCGGCGAGCTGACGAAACGGCAGCGCCGGGTGGTCGCCGCCGGCCTGCGCGCCACCCCGGCGCGGGTCGACGGGCGCAAGCTGTCCCATCCCACCGACCGGGCGGTGACCAAGGGCGCGGCAGCCGCGGACATCGACCGTGACCACGGCCTGGGCTCCTGGTCGGAGCTGGTCTCGCTGCCGTTCGAGCCGGGCCGCTCCTACCACGCGTCCCTCGGGCTCTCCCCCGGGACGCCCCGGAGGACCTCCCAGGGGACGCCTGCCGGCGGCACCGGCGGCACCGGCGGCGCCGTGCTGCTCAGCGTCAAGGGCGCGCCCGAGACGCTGCTGCCCCGCTGTACCCGCTGGCGGACCGCCCGGGGCGACGTGCCGCTGGACGGGCGTGGCCGGGCGGGCCTGGCCCGCGAGCACGTCGCGCTGGGCCGGCGGGGATACCGGGTGCTCGCCGTCGCCGAACGCGCGATGCCCGATCACAGCCGGCAGGTGTCGGACGACGACCTCGACGCTCTGACCTTCCTGGGTTTTCTCGGTCTGTCGGATCCGGTCCGCTCCGGCGCCGGGCCGTCCCTGGTCCAGCTGCACGACGCTGGCGTGCAGACCGTGATGATCACCGGTGACCACCCGGCCACCGCGCAGACGATCGCCACCGAGCTGGGGGTCCTCGACGGCGGCCGGATGATGACCGGCATGGAGATCGACGCGCTGGACGACGACGCGCTCGACGCGCTGCTGCCCGAGGTGACGGTGGTCGCCCGCGGCACCCCGGCGCACAAGGTCCGCGTGGTGGAGTCGTACCAGCGGCTGGGCAAGGTGGTCGCGATGACCGGCGACGGCGCCAACGACGCGCCCGCGATCCGGCTCGCCGACGTGGGGATCGCGCTGGGCCGACGGGGCACCCCGGCCGCCCGGGCCGCCGCCGACGTGGTGGTCGTCGACGACCGGCTGGAGACGATCCTCGACGTCCTGGTCGAGGGCCGGTCGATGTGGGCCTCGGTGCGCCAGGCGCTGGGCATCCTGGTGGGCGGCAACCTCGGCGAGATCGCCTTCACCCTGCTCGGCGCGGTCGCCACCGGTACCTCCCCGCTGTCGGCCCGGCAGCTGCTGCTGGTCAACCTGCTCACCGACCTCGCCCCCGGGCTCGCCATCGCCCTGCGCCAGCCGGATCCCGGCCGGGCCGGCGAGCTGCTCGGGGAGGGGCCGGAGAGATCGCTGGGCCGCGCGCTGCTGCGGGAGGTCGCGGTGCGCGCGGTGGCGACCACCGCGGCCGCCACCGGCGCATGGATCGTCGCCCGTCCCACCGGCCGGCGCCGGCACGCCGACACCGTCGGGCTGGTGGCGCTGGTCGGGGCGCAGCTCGGCCAGACACTGCTGGTCGGCGGGCGTTCCCGGTCGGTGCTGCTGAGCAGCCTGGGGTCGGTGGTGGCGCTGGTTATGGTCGTCCAGACGCCCGGGCTGAGCCGGTTCTTCGGCTGCACCCCGCTCGGACCCTCCGGCTGGGCCGTCGCCATCGGCGCCTCGGCCGCCGGAACCCTGCTCTCGATGACGCTGGAGCCGCTCGCGGCCCGTTTCGTCCCTCCCGAGGGCTCATCCCTCCCGACGGGCTGAATGTTCCTCCCGACAGGTTGGACGGCCCGCCCGGCGTTGAAAACCGTTGCCGGGGATGACGCGCCCCCTCTTGAGACTGCCGGCACGCGGACGGCAGACCCTGGGCTCACCGGCGGGG
>NZ_CEVIVD010000212.1:3865-6228 GCF_982290655.1 Protofrankia sp. CiP1_Cm_nod3 | reverse complement strand
GGGCTGCCGCGGCGGGCTGGTCGGCGGTGAGCTGGGCGTGGGCAGCGGAGACAGTGGCGGCCAGGCCGGGATGGTGAAGTGTGTCGTCGGCGAGGAGGATCTGGGGCTGGGCGGCGAGCAGCGCCAGGTAGTCGTCGACGGTCATCAAGGTGGCGGCAAGGAATGCCCCGGCCTGGTCCACGGCCAGTGGCAGATTTCCGAGCGCTTCCGCGAGCCGGCCGGCGGCGTTCCCGTCGAGACCAGGTACGTGGCGGCGTAGCAGGGTGAGGGTTTCAGTGGGGGTGAACTCGCTGATTTCGACGAGCTGCGCGCCGATCCGGTAGAGGGCTGGGGCGCGGCCGGTCACGATCAGTCGGCCCGACAAAGGTGGCACCACAGGCGCGAGCGAGGCCGGGTCGGCGGCGTTGTCGTAGACCAGCAGCCACCCCTCTCGGCGGCCGAGCTCGGCGAGTGCCGCCGCGGCTCGCTCGGACAGGTCGCCGGAGCCGACACCAAGGGCTGCGGCGAGGGCGGCGAGCCCCGCGGTCAGCGTCGTCGGGGTCTCAGCGTCGACCCACCAGACCAGCGGATAGCGGTCGGCGTGCCGCCAGACATACTCGACCACCAGCTGGGTCTTCCCGACCCCGCCCTGGCCCTGCAAAGCCGAGACCGCGACACGGCCGGCCTTACCCGTCAGCTGTGCGTGCAGCAGGTCGAGGAGCTGCTCGCGGCCAGTGAAGAACAGGTTCCGAGCCGGTACCGGTCCCCACACGTCCGGTAGCCGGCCGGGGAAGACCACCCGCGACCGGGCCGGCGTCGCCGCGGGCATAGGCTCTTCGCGTCCCGGGAACGGCGTCGCCGTGCCGGGCGGTGGATGGGCCGGCCCGGCCAGCCCGGCCAGCAGCCTGGCGCGGGCCTCCGCCTCGTCCAGTCCGACGAGTTCGATGCGCAGCAGCGGTTCCAGCAGCAGCGGGTACTCGTCCGCGGCGCAGGGGCGGACGAGTACTGGCACTAGGAATCCAGCGTCCTTGGTCTGACGGGCGAACGCAGCCTCCAGCTCCGCGCTGCTCCAGGCGCGGGCGAAGTAGTCCGGGCTCGCGAGCGCGAGTACTCGCCGGGCCCGACGCAGCGCTTGGTCCATGGCCGCGATGAAGCGCGTGCCCGCCGTCCAGTCCCACACGTCTAGCTCGACGCTGTAGCCGGCGTCCTGCACCGTCGCTGCGACCCATTCCGCCCAGCCGGTATCCGGGCCGGCATGCGAGACGAAAAAGTCAACCCGACCAGTCGGACCCGCCGCCGGGCCCACCAAGGCCGTGCTCATAACCGAACAGTCTGCCAGAACAGCGATGTGGCGTCGCTGAACGGGTCAGACAGCAGACAGGACGCGAGAAGGTAGCCTCGACCCCGAGGACGCCTGTGCACTCGGATACGCCACCGCCGAAACCAGCTCGGAAGTGAACGTCTCCACCTCGCTCGGGCTCCACTTCCACGGGTACTGGTTCGTGAACGCCGCGAACCGGCGCACGAGATCGAGCCGCGACCGGATCGTGGCCGGCCGCAGAAACCGGCTCTGTCGCTGACGCGACCAGCCTTCCAACATCGCCCCGAACACCGCCGCCGCGGGATCGAAATGCGCAACCGTCACGTCCAGCACAAGGTGCGCAGCACCTGACAGATCGACACGCTGCCCCACGGCAGCCCCCTGTTGCATCCGATGCATCATCGTTGCATCGAACATCGGCATCCGCGTTTAGCCGACGGAGGGCGGCGTGTCGCGATAGGCTCGAACTTGGGAAGCCTTGAACGCCCAGTTTCGTCGCTTATCGGCGCTCGCCAGATGTTGCATCTGGTTCGAATAAAGCTCACTTAGCCCGGTCTCGTCGCACCGGCATAGTCGTCTCCCGGCCATCGCGCCGATGAGATCCGTACGGTTTTTCCACGGCCTGGCGCTGTCACGATTGTCCCGCCGCCGAGATAGAGGGCGACGTGGTGGATGGCGGTTCGGGTGCCGTAGAAGAGCAGGTCGCCGGGGGCGAGGGGGACGTCGGCGGGGAGGCGCGGGCCGGCGTCATATTGGGTCTGGGCGGTCCGTGGGATCCGGACCCCGGCGGCGGCCCAGGCCAGCCTGCGTCAGCCCGGAACAGTCGAAGCCTTCCCCGTACGCGGGCCCGTTGCCACCCCACTCGTAGGGCAGGCCGAGTTGGGCGGTGGCGTAGTCGACGGCGACCAGGGCGGCGGTCGACGGCGCCGTGTCTTCCGCACCCGCTCCACCCGTGCTGCCGGTCCCTGTCTCGGGGGCGGTGTAGGTGGTGGCGATCGTGAGGACCCGCGCCACGTAGGCGTCGTCGTGGTTGTAGGCCCTATGCCGACGTCGGCATAGGGCC
>NZ_CEVIVD010000212.1:0-3598 GCF_982290655.1 Protofrankia sp. CiP1_Cm_nod3 | reverse complement strand
TATTATGCCGGCCCTGTTGTTATGCCGACCTCGGCTGGTGAAGCCGTGTCAGGGAGCGGAACTGGGGCGGGGAGGGTCGGCATAACGCGAGCCGGGCAGGCGTATGTGGCGCGGGTTCTTGCTGTTGCCGCGTCCTATGGCCAAGATTTCGCTCCTGCTGCCGCGGGCGGCGCTGGTGGCGTCGCCGCGGCGTGGGCGCTTTCTCAGGTGGGTGTCCCGTATGTGTGGGGTGGTGAGACGCCGGGGGTCGGGTTCGACTGTTCCGGGCTGGCCCAGGCTGCTTTCGAGGTGGCCGGGATCGGCCTGCCTCGGGTGGCTCAGGCCCAGTTCGACGCCGGGCCCCGCCTTCCCGCTGGTGCCGGGCTGCGGCCTGGTGACTTGGTGTTCTTCGGTGGCGGGCCGGCGGACGTCACCCATGTCGGTCTCTACCTGGGAGTCCGGAACGGCCAGCCGGTGATGGTGGACGCCCCCCACCGCGGCGCCGTCGTCCGGGTCGAGGCGTTCCCGACCGTGGTAGGGGCCGCTTGGGGTGCGGACGTCTACCTGGGCGCCACCCGCCCCGCCCCCTGACCATCGGCATTGAGCCGGCTGGGCAACATGGCAAGGAGACACTCGTGGACAACTGGCAGGAGCTTGCGAAATTGCCGGATCATGTCTGTCCCTTCGTTGATCGAGGAGGCAGGGATGTCCAAGGAGATCATCAACGTGGATGGGGTGCGGGTATCAGGTCCGCTCGCCCCGCTGGCGATCGAGTACCGGTCAACACTGCTGGATTCCGGCTACCGGGCTTGGCGGAAGCAACTGTTCCTGATGGGGCATGTGAGCCTGTGGTTGGAGGGGCGAGGGCTGTCGGCGGAGGATCTGGACAGTCGACGGGTGAGCGAGTATGTCGCCTTGCGGCGGCGGTCGGGCTATAGGTCGCTGCGTTCTCGGCAAGGTTTAGAACCGCTTGCGCGTTTCCTTGCGGCCCGCAGCATGACGGTGATCGATTCTGAGGAGCTGGTGGCGCCGGCCGATCGGCTCCTGGCTCGTTTCGGCCGCTACCTGCTCGACGAACGGGGGCTGGCCACGTCCACCGCGGGCTACTACCAGAAACGGGCACGGCGGTTTCTGGCCCGGTGCGCACCGGACGGCGAGATGGGCGCCGTAGCTGCCGGCGATGTCACCGCAGCCGTGCGCGCCGAGTGCGCGCGGGTGTCAGCCGGCTCCGCCCAGTTCTTCGTCTCGGCGCTCCGCGCGTTTCTGCGGTTCTGCTACCTGGAGGGGATGACCGAGATCGACCTGTCGACGGCCGCGCTCGCCGTGACCGGCCGCCGGCCATCCTGGCTACCGAAAGGGATGAGCGCCTCACACGTTCAGGCCCTCTTGAACTCCTGTGACCGCAGCTGCGCGGCTGGCCGCCGCAACTACGCGATGCTACTGCTCCTTGCTCGTCTCGGGCTGCGCGCCGGGGAGGTCGCCGCCCTGCGCCTGGAAGACATCGACTGGCGCGCCGGACAGATCATCGTACGGGGCAAGGGCAGCCGCCTGGACCGGCTCCCGCTGCCGGTGGACGTCGGGGAAGCGATCGCCGCCTACCTGGAGCACGGCCGGCCGCGCGTCCGTCGGCGTGAGGTCTTCCTGAGCCTGGACGCCCCGGTGCGCGGCATCGGCTACATGGCGGTGTCCTCGGTCGTGCGCCGCGCCTGCCAGCGGGCGGGAATTCCCCCGCGAGGAGCGCACCGTCTCCGCCACACCTTGGCCGCCGACATGATGGCGGCAGGAGCGTCTCTGCCCGAGATCGGTCAGGTGCTGCGGCATCGGACCGCGGCGGCGACCGCCGTCTACGCCCGGGTGGACCTTGACAGGCTACGCACGATCGCGCAGCCCTGGCCCACGGCCGGTGCGCGGTGAGTGCCCTGGCCGCGCACGCGGCCGACTACCTGACACTGCGCAGAGCACTGGGCGTCAAGCTCATCCGGCAAGGACAGGAACTCACCCAGCTGGTTGCGTTCTGCGATGCCGCCGGCGCCTCGACCCTCACCGCCGACTTGGCGATCGCCTGGGCGCGGCTTCCCCAGGACGTCGCGCCGACCCACTGGGCGAACCGGCTGGCCACCGCCCGCGGATTCGCCCGTTACCTGACATCCCTCGATCCGGCAACCGAGGTCCCGCCGCCGAACGTGTTCCCTCACACCGAGCGCCGCCGCGACCCCTACCTGTTCACCGATGATGACATCGACCATTTGCTGCGCGCGGCGGCCGACCTGCGACCGTCGCTACGCGCCGCCACCTACACCACCGTGCTCGGCCTGTTGACCGCCACCGGGATGCGGGTCGGCGAAGCGCTCCGGTTGAAGACCGAGGACATCGACCACACGGCCAGCGTGCTCACCGTCACCGAAGCCAAGCTCGACCGGCCCCGGATGATCCCACTGCATCCGACCACCAACACCGCGCTCGCCTCCTACGCGGACCTGCGCCGCAGTATCTACCCGAAGGCGGCGGCATTCTTCGTGTCCAGCCTCGGCACGCCCCTGGCCTACTCCACCCTGAAGCAGACGTTCAACCAGCTGGCGACAGCCACCGGGCTGCGCACCCCGGCCCGCCGGCCCCACATGCACGACCTGCGACACCGCTTCGCCGTTCAAATCCTGGTCGAGGCATACCGCGCCGGCGCGGACGTGCCCGCCCGCCTGGCTGTCCTGTCCACCTACCTTGGGCACGGCAACCCGGCCGACACCTACTGGTACCTGTCCGCCGTCCCCGAGCTGATGGAACTCGCCGCCATCAGGCTCGCCGGTCGCCCGGTGGTGGGAGCATGACGGCGCTCGCTCCGACGCTGCAAGCGTTCTTCACCGACCGGCTCATCGCCCAGCTCGACGCCAGCCCGCACACCATCGCCGCCTACCGCGACAGCTTCCGTCTCCTGCTCGGCTTCGCCAGCGACCGGACCGGCCGCCGCCCCAGCGACCTCGACCTCGCCGATCTCGACGCCGAGCTGATCGGCGCGTTCCTCGACCACCTCCAAACTGCCCGGAACAACAGCGTGGCCACGCGCAACAGCCGTCTCGCCGCGATCCATTCCCTGTTCGCCTACGCCGCGCGGCGCCACCCCGAACACGCGGCGGTCATCCAACGGGTGCTGGCGATCCAACCAAAACGGGGCCAGCGCACCCTCGTCACCTACCTCACCGACCCGGAGACCGACGCGCTCCTCGCCGCCTGCGACCAGACCACCTGGACCGGCAGACGAGACCATGCCATGTTCACCCTCGCCGTCCAGACTGGACTCCGGGTCTCCGAACTCATCAGCCTCACCCGGGCCGACATCTCCTTCGGGACCGGCGCACACGTCCACTGCGTCGGCAAAGGCCGCCGGCAGCGACGGACACCGCTACTCGCCCTCACCGTCACCGTGCTCGCCGCCTGGCTGGCAGAACACGCCGGAAATCCCAGCGACCCGCTGTTCCCCACCATCACCGGCCGACCACTCAGCCGCGACGCCATCGAACACCGGATCGCCCTCTCCACGGCCCGAGCCGCCGCAAGCTGCCCCTCGATCGCGGCCAAGCACGTCACCACCCACACCCTGCGACACACCGCAGCCATGCGGCTG
>NZ_CEVIVD010000211.1:5822-6581 GCF_982290655.1 Protofrankia sp. CiP1_Cm_nod3 | reverse complement strand
GAGCGGTGCGACAACTGCCTGTACTACCTCGACACCGACAAGGACATCACCTACTGCTGGCACCCCAAGCTGCGCATCCTCGTCGGCGGCGACTGGTGGTGCCAGTGGTGGGAGGAGATCGAGGACTGACCCCGCGGGCCCGCGGCCCGTTCCCGACAGGTCCGGTCCGCGGCCTGTTCCCATACATGGATCGTCCATACGTTGGCGGCCTGTCCCGTCAGCGAGCAGCCCGGCCGGCTGACGAATGTCAGCCCGGTCGGGGGCGTCAGTCCAGCCCGTCCGCGAACACGGCAAGGGCCGCGGCGAGCGTGTGATCGAGCAGAGCGGCTACCTCCGGCCAGCGGGCTTCCGGCTCGTCGGTGTACACAAACGTCGCGCTCTCCGTTTCGGTGGGCCGTAGGGCCTGTACCGGCAGAACCCGCCCACCCGGACCGGCCTCGTCAACCGGTGCCGGTTCGGCATCCGCGACGATTTCAGCAAGGACGGTGAGCGCAAGCACGCCAGCAGACAGCGGGGAAGCCCGGACTCGTCATATCAGCCCATCCGCGATCTCCGGAAAGGCCATCGCCGACGTCGTGGGCTTCTCCTGCTGTGGTCGGCCTCTTCCGGAGAGCCTATGTCGAGGCCGATTCCACGTGCTATCCGCGTCGCTTCGTCCAGCATCGCCCTGCCGCGCTCGCGGTCGTCGCTACCGGATAGAAGCTGGCCGAGCTGCACGAGCGAGATCACGAGATCCCGCTGCTTGCCGGCATTGACCGG